>JAGGRX010000158.1 GCA_021159405.1 Candidatus Bipolaricaulota bacterium
CCCCCGATGTCCCCCCCGCCCGGCCTGGCCACCACGGTCTGCAAGGAGTCCACCACCAAAGCCAAAGGCCGCAGCTCCTTTATCACCTCCACGATCCGGAGGAGGTGCTGCTCGGAGAGGAGGTACAGGTTCGGCTCCTGGATCCCCAGACGCTCGGCCCTGAGCTTCACCTGGGCGGGGGCCTCCTCCCCGGAGACGTACAGTACCCGCCCGTAGCGGGCGGCAAGCTCCCCGGCGATCTGAAGGAGGAGCGTGGACTTGCCGATCCCCGGCTCTCCCCCGAACAGGATCACAGAGCCGGGGATGATCCCGCCCCCAAGCAGCCGATCCACCTCGGAAAGCCCACAGGAAAGACGCTCGTGAGGGAGATGTTCGACTTCGGGAAGGGCTTGGGCTCGAGCACCAATCCACCCTTGATCTTCTTGCTCTGTCTGAGGAGAGGTTTCGGAGATCTCCTCAAAACTATCCCACGCACCACACCGGGGACAGCGGCCTAGCCATTTGGGCGACTGAAAGCCACATTCCCGGCATCGATAAGCCATCTATTCCTTTCGGAATTTCATCTCCCCGCCCTCCGCCTCCACCACAATGGTGCACCCGGGTGGGAACTCCTTGGTGAGGATGCGTTCTGAGATGGGATCCTCGATCAGGCGTTCGATGGTGCGCCGCATGGGACGAGCGCCGTATTTGGAATCGTAGCCCTTTTCGATGAGGAGCTCACGGGCGGAATCCGCCAAAACCAGGTTGATGCCGTGCTCCTCCCTCAGGCGCTTCCTCAACCTCCCCAAAAGCAGCTCCGCGATCTGGCCCACCTGCTCCTTGGTCAGGGAATGGAAAACGATGATGTCATCAAGACGGTTTAAGAACTCCGGGGAGAAGAACTTCCGCACCTCGCCCATCACCCGCGATTTCATGTCCTTATACGTCTCCTCGGATTCCACGTCCTCCGAGCCAAAGCCGAGCGTCGTGTGGTCGGTGATGAGCTTGCCACCGATGTTGGAGGTCATGATGAGGACGGTATTGCGGAAGTCCACCTTGCGGCCCTGGGAGTCCGTGAGGATGCCGTCGTCCATCACCTGGAGCAGGATGTTGAACACGTCCCGGTGGGCCTTCTCGATCTCGTCGAACAGGATCACGGAATAGGGCCGGCGGCGCACCGCTTCGGTGAGCTCCCCCGCCTCCTCGTACCCCACGTACCCGGGCGGGGCACCGATGAGCCTCGATACGGAGAACCGCTCCATGTACTCGGACATATCTATCCTGATCAGGGCGTCCTCGTCCCCGAACAGGAACTCGGCCAAGGTCCTGGCGAGCTCCGTCTTCCCCACCCCGGTGGGCCCGAGGAACAGGAACGAGCCGATGGGCCGCCGAGGATCCTTGACCCCGGCATAGGCCCGCCGGATGGCCCGACACACGGACTTCACCGCCTCCTCTTGGCCCACCAGGCGCTGGTGGATCCTCTCCTCCATGTTCACCAGCCGCGCGGTGTCCTCCTCCTGCAGGTGCCGGATGGGGATTCCGGTCCAAGCCGAGACGGTGGCCGCGATGTGCTCGCCGGTGACCACCGGCCGCTCGGTCCGCTCGCCCACTTCCTCGAAGGCTTTAAGCTCCTCGATCAGGGCGCTCCTGCGGTCGCGGAGCCTCGCGGCGAGCTCGTAGTTCTGGTGGGCAACCGCCTCCTCTTCCTCATCCTCCAGGGCTGAGATCTCCTCCACCAGCTTCCTCGCCTCAGGGGGAAGCTCGGTGGCGCTGAGCCTGACCTTGGCCGCGGTCTCGTCGATGAGGTCGATGGCCTTGTCCGGGAGGAATTGATCCGTGATGTAGCGGTCCGCCAGACGAGCTGCCTGCCATAGGGCATCATCGGTGATCTGCACCCCGTGGTGCTGCTCGTAGCGGTGCCGGAGGCCCTTCAGGATCTTCACCGTCTCGTCCACCGAGGGTTCCTCGATGTATACGGTCTTAAACCGTCGTTTCAAGGCAGGGTCCTTCTCGACGGATTTCCGATAGTCATCCGGGGTGGCGGTGCCGATGCACTGGATCGCCCCGGAAGCGAGGGGTGGTTTTAGGATGGCGGAGGCGTCGATCGCGCCCTCAGCCCCGCCTGCCCCGACCACCGTCTGGAGCTCGTCGATGAACAGGATGATGTTATCGGCCGCCATAACGTGGTTTAAGATGTTCTTGAGACGCTGCTCGAACTCGCCCCGGTACTTGGTCCCGGCCACGATCCCGGCCATGTCCAGCTCCACGATCTCCTTGTCGGCCAAGGCCATGGGCACATCCCCTGAGGCGATCCTCTGGGCCAGACCCTCCACGATGGCGGTCTTGCCCACCCCGGATTCCCCGATCAGGGCGGGATTGTTCTTCTTGCGTCGGCACAGGATCTGGATGACCCGCTCCAGCTCCCGCTCGCGGCCGATCACCGGGTCCAGGAGCCCCGCCTCGGCCTCCTCCACGAGGTTCCGCCCGAACTCGCCCAGTTCCCCTGGCAGGCGCGACTGTCGGGCCGTGCGCACCCGGATCCCCCCTCGGCGGGGCGCGAAGTACCGCCGGGCCGACCGGAGGTCCACCCCATGGGCACGCAAGATCTCCGCCGCCGTGCATTCCCCCTCCCTGAGCACGGCCAGGATGAGATGCTCGGGCTCGATGATCTCCGAGCCTGCCCTACGGGCTTCCTCGTAAGAAAGCTTCATCACCCGCCTGAACCTCTGCGTGGGCTCAAGCTCATCCGGGGGAAGGTGAAGCTTCCCCCTCCCCTTTTGACGCTCCACGATCCGGGCCACACGTTCGTAGGTAAGGCCGTTCTCAAGGAGGAACTTGTAGACCCGGGAGCCTTCAAACCTCAGGGCGGCGAGGAGCAAGTGCTCGGTGCCCACATACCGGTGGCGCCATTCGCCGGCCTCTTCCTGCGAGGCGGCCAGAAGCTTCATGGAGTCCTTGGAAAATTTTTCGTACATGTGTCTGCTCTGCCTCCAGGGGAATTATACCCAGCACTCCTCAGGAGCGCGCGTACTCATCCAGAGCCGCCGCAAGGCCGGCTCGGAGAAAGATCTCGGCCAGGGCCGCTGCCCGATCCGCGGCCGCAGCCAGAAGCGGGACTTCTTCTTTGAGCGGGGGGGAGAGCACGTACTGAGAAAGCTCCATCCCCGGGGGAGGAGGCCCGATGCCGATACGGAGCCTGGGCACCGCCTCCGTCCCGAGCGCCTCAAGCACAGAGCGCATCCCGCGGTGGGTCCCCGGCCCTCCCCTCGGCCGCAGCCTGAGCTCCCCCACAGGCAGGTCCACGTCGTCGTAAACCACAAGGATGTCTTGCGGGGAGATGTGAAACAGCCTCACGAGCTCGGCCACCGCCTCCCCGGAGCGGTTCATGAAGGTAAGCGGCCGCAGAAGGAGGCTTCCGTCCCCCTGATAAACCTCCCCCCAATCGTACCGATTGACCCTGAAGCGGCCTTGGCGAACGAGCCGCTCCAGCACCCAAAACCCGGCGTTGTGGCGCGTGGGAGCGTAATTCGGACCCGGATTGCCAAGGCCTACAACGGCCCTCAACCCTCGGCCTCGCCCTCCTCAGCAGCCCCTTCCCCTTCAGGTGCGGCCTCCCCAGCCTCCTGGGCCTCCTCGGCCTCAAGCCTGACCGTCTTCGGAGCCAGCACGGTCACGATGGGGTCATCCAATGGATGCAGGGGGCGAAGCTCGTCGTCCCATTCAAGGTCCCCAATGACGATGGTATCACCTAGGCCAAGATTGGAGATGTCCACCTCAAAGTAAGGTGGAATCCGCCGCGGCAACCCCTCCACCTCGATGTACTCGTGTGTGTGCTCCAGAATCCCGCCTTCCTTCACCCCAGGGGCTGTACCCACCAGCTTGACGGGCACCAGAAGCACCAGTTTGCGCCCGGGCTCGGGTACATAGAAGTCCACGTGCAGGAACCGATCGGTGATGGGATCCACCTGTATGTCCTTGAGGAACACGTGATAGGTCTCCCCGCCCTCCACCCGAACCTCCAGGGTGGTGGAGCGGGTGATATGCTTGAACAGCTCTTCCAGGTCCGGTTCCCGGATGGCCACGTGAACCGGGGCCTCCACCTGGGGCCCGTAGATGACCCCGGGAACATACCCCTCGCGCCGCAGCCGCCGGGCCTTGACCGAAAGCGACCGCGGTTTGGCTTGCACTATCATGTAGCTCCCTCCTAACTTCGCACGAGAAGATCGCTCACCGACCTACGGCTAAAGATCCGCCCGATCGCGTCGGCCAGAAGCTTGGCCACGGAGACGACCTCCACCTTGGGATGCCGTACGACCTCGACGCGCTGGGCGATGGTATCGGTCACCAGCACCTTCTGCAAGGGTGAGACATCGAGGGACTCAAGGGCGTCGCCGGTGAAGATGGCATGGGTGACAGCTGCGAAGATGTCTTGTGCCCCTTCCTTCTTGAGCAGTTCGGCCGCCAGGTACAGGGTTTTGCCGGTGGCGAGGATGTCGTCCACCAAAAGCACGTTACGGCCGGCCACATGCCCGATGACGTTATACACTTCGGGTTCCTCATCGCGTGTGCTGCGGCGGTGTTTCTCCACGATGGCCAATGGGCATTCCAGTTCCTTGGCCAGCCGGCGAGCCCGCCACACCCCCCCGATGTCGGGCGACACCACCACCAGCTCCTTGAGCCAGTTTGGGTGTTTTTGCCGGACATAGTCGGCGAACAGCTTATCCGTACGCAAGTGGTCGACGGGAACGTTGAAGAAGCCCTGGATCTGGCTCGCGTGTAGTTCCACGGTGAGGACCCGATCCACGCCCGCCGTCTCCAACAGATTGGCGACCAGGCGGGCCGAGATGGGGACCCGGCCTCTTTTCTTTCGATCCTGGCGAGCGTAGCCGAAATAAGGGATCACAGCGCACACCATCTGGGCGGATGCCCGCTTGAGGGCATCGATCAAAAGGAGGAGTTCCATGAGGTTTTCGTTCACCGGGGGGGAGGTGGGTTGGATGACGAACACCTCCTTGCCCCGCACCGTCTGCTGAACCTCGACCCGCACCTCGCCATCGGGGAACCGCCCCGGGGTCAGGCCCCCTGCATCCGCTTGGCAAAGCTCGGTCCCCAGGAGCTCTGCCACCTGCCCAGCCAGCTTCACGTTCGCGCTCCCGGAAAGGAGCCGCAATCTTTCGTTCACTTTTTCCTCCGCCTTGCCCAGTCAGGCTTGACCACCTGTGGGGAGCGCCCCAAGGCCAGCGCATAGGGGGGGACATCTTCCGTGATCACCGACCCTGCCCCCACGTATGCCCCCTCCCCGATGCGCACCGGAGCCACCAGGGCGGCATTTGAGCCGATGAACGCCCCGGGGCCGATCTGGGTGCGGTGCTTCCGAAGGCCATCGTAGTTGCAAGTGATGGCCCCAGCACCGATGTTCGCATGCGCCCCCACTTCGGCGTCGCCGATATAGGCGAGGTGGGCGGCCTTGACCCCCTCTCCCAGCCGGGCCGCCTTCACCTCCACGAAATTGCCGATCCGAGCCCGGGCCCCGATGTGGGCCCCGGGCCTAAGGTGTGCAAACGGGCCGATCCTGGCCCCCTTTCCCACATACGCCCCCTCCAATACCGAGTACCAAACCCGCACTCCGTCCTCGACCCGGCTGTCGATCAAGTAGGCGCCCGGACCAACCGCACACCCCTGCCCGATCTCCGTCCCCCCATATAGGTGGACACCGGGGTATAGCACGGTGTCGGGACCCACTTCCACATCCGGGGACAGGTACACCGCCCCCGGATCCACCACCGTGACCCCCGCAAGCATGAGCCTGTTGAGGATCCTGTTGCGCAGGATCCCTTCCGCTCGGGCGAGGTCCAACCGATCGTTCACCCGAAGGAGATCCTCCGGATGCCGCCAAACCAAGGCGTCCACCTTCCCGGCAACTCGCTCCACGAGGTCCGTGAGGTAACATCCGCCTTGCGCGTCCTTTGGGGGAAGCTGGGCCAAAGCCTCCCAGAGTTTAGGGGTGTTGGAAACACAGTAAATCCCCGAGCTCACCTCCTGGATGGCGAGCTCTTCGGGCGCAGCGTCCTTTGCCTCCACGATCCTCGCTACCTTCCCCTCCTTCCGCACCACGCGGTCATATCGACCAGGCTCCGGAAGCTCCGTGGAGAGGAAAGAGAGGGAAAGGCCGTTCTGCTCATGGAACTCCAAGAGGGACCTGAGGGCCTCCTGGGGCACCAGGGGCGCGTCCCCGGGAAGGACGAGGAACAAGGGGGAGCTCACCGCCTTGCGGATAGCGGGCAGCTCTCCCCAATGCGCAAACACAAGGCCCCGGCCTTGAAAAGCGGATTCCACCTGGTCTGCCCCGTGGCCGACCACCACCACAATGGTTCTCGGGGACAAGGAGGCCGCTACCTTAAGCACGTGCTCGAGGAGGGGGAGGCCCGCCAGGGGGTGAAGGACCTTGGGAATTCGGGAACACATCCGGGTTCCCTTCCCGGAAGCCAGAATGACCACATCCAGGGGCTTTGACATGACCCTAACTGAACTATAGCCGCAGCCGCCCTTGAGTGCAAAACGCACAGCCCGGCCTTCCCAAGCCCGGTTTGAGCGAGGCCCGCCGGCTCCCGTATACTGCCCAGCAAAGGAGGTGACCAATGCGCATCTTTTCCGGGATCCAGCCCACCGGGGTGCTGCATCTGGGGAACTACTTCGGGGCCATCCGCCAGTGGGTCGAGCTCCAGGAAGGAAACGAGTGCATCTACTGCATCGTGGACTACCACGCCCTTACCAACGAGGACACCGAGCCCGACGAGCTTCGCCGCGCCCGTCGCGAGCTCGCCCTGGACCTCATCGCCTGCGGCATTGACCCCGAGCGCACGATCTTGTTTGTGCAATCTGACGTGCCAGAGCACACCGAATTGTGCTGGATTCTGGGCTGCGTCACCTCCTACGGGGACTTGACGAGGATGACCCAGTTCAAGCAGAAGGCCGCCGAGCGGGAGTTCGTGAACGGAGGCCTTTTCTACTACCCGGTGCTCCAGGCGGCGGACATCCTGCTATACCTCGCCGACCACGTACCGGTGGGGGAGGACCAGCTTCAGCACCTGGAGCTTGCCCGGCGCATCGCCCGCAGGTTCAACTACCGGTTCGGAAGGCTGTTTCCTGAGCCGCAACCCATCTTGGGGAAAGGGGCGCGGATCATGTCCTTGGCGGATCCGGACAGGAAGATGAGCAAGTCCTATGGCCCGGAGCACTATGTAGGGCTTATGGAACCTGAGGATTCGATCCGCAAGAAGATCCGGTCTGCGGTCACAGATATCGGCCTTACGCCCGGCCAGGAGATGTCCCCCGGCGTCGCGAACCTGTTCACGATCCTGGAGCTCGTCGCCCCCCAGGAGGTGGTGGAGGAACTGCGCCGGGAACATAGGGAGGGAAAGCTCCTCTATAAACACCTGAAGGAAGTGCTGTACGAGCACCTGATGAAGACCTTGGCCCCCATTCGGGAGCGGCGGGCGGAGCTCGCCGCCCGGGAGGACATCGACGAGGTGCTGGCCGCCGGGGCGGACAGGGCCAGGAAGATCGCCCGCGAGGTGCTTGGAGAGGCCAGGGCCCGGGTGGGCCTGGACTGACCCCTTGACAAAGGTGCACTTTTTTCCTATCTAACAACTGACGCCATGAGGAAGAACGTGTTGCGCAAGGAGGTGGTGTTTCGGGGGATTAGCACGCTAGTTGTCGTCCTTATGTAAGGTCGCCGCTCCTCCTTTACTTTAGTGGAGCGGCGTGATTGCGGAGCCCAAAGGGCTCCGGTTGTTTTTTATAAGGAGGTGAGATGCGCAACTGGATTGCGGCGGCTGTTGTGGTGTTGGCGTTTGTGGGGGCCGCATTTGCCCAGGAGCCGATCAAGATCGGGGCCTTGCTCGAGTTCACGGGCGGGTGTGCTGCTTATGGAAAGATGGCCCAGAGGGGCCTGGAGCTCGCCCGGGATGAGGGCCTTGTCCCCACGGAGGTGCTGGGCAGGCCGATCAAGCTCGTTTACTACGACGCCCGAACGGAGCCGGTGGAGGCGGCCAACGGCGCCACCCGGCTCATCGAGACGGAGGGGGTGGTGGCCATCATCGGCACCATGTGCTCCGGCCCTTACCTTGGGGCGGCGGAGATCTGCCAGAACGCCGGGGTGCCCTTCATCGGCCCCACCACCACCAACCCGCTTACCACCCAGGTGGGAGACTGTTGCTTCCGGGCTTGTTTTAAGGACAACGATCAGGGGCCGGTAGCGGCTTACCTAGCCTACCAGGAGCTCGGGGCCAGGAGGGTGGCGGTGGTGATCGACGTGGCACAGGCTTACTGCGTGGGCCTTGGCAAGTACTTCAGCCAGGCATTTAAGGCCCTTGGCGGCCAGGTCGTGGCCACCCTTTACTGCCGCACCGGGGACAGGGACTTCACCGCCCAGCTCACGGAGATCGCGCGTGCCAACCCCGACCTCATCTACACCCCCAACTACTACACTGAAGTGGCGCTCATGGCGCGCCAGGCACGGGACCTGGGGCTCACCCAACCCATCCTAGGGGCGGATGGCTGCTATGCCCCTGAGCTGATCGAGATCGGCGGCGAGGCCGTGGAAGGGATTCAGTTCACCACCTTCTGGCACGAGGAGGCCGCTTCCACCGAAATCGGAAAGCGGTACGCCCAGGTGTTCCGGGAGAAGTTCGGAAAGTCCCCCGACGCCTTCGGCGCCCTGGCCGTGGACTGCTACATGCTGATCGTGGACGCCATCCAGCGGGCCGGGGAGGCGACCCCGGAGGCCATCAAGGAGGCGCTCAAGACCGCCGACCTGGAGGTGGTCACCGGCCGGACGATCATGACCCCGGAGGGCGATCCACTGAAGGACTTCGTCTTCCTAAAGGTGGAGGGCGGCAAGTTCGTCTTCTCCACCATAATCCCGGCTGAGAAGGCTCAGGAGATCAAGGCCCTCATGGCAAAGGGCGAGGAATGAGCTTGGCGGCGGACCGGGGCCTCGCCCCGGTCCGCCTTGCTGGCTAGGAGGCACCGTGCTACTGCAGCAGCTTTTCAACGGGATCACCTTGGGGAGTCTCTATGCCCTCATCGCCATCGGCTACACCATGGTCTACGGGATCCTCCGGCTCATCAACTTCGCTCATGGCGACATCTTCATGTGGGCAGGCTATTGGGTGTTCTTCACCGTACTGCTCTTTCGCCTCCCCTGGTGGGCGGGAGCCGTGCTCTCCGTCCTTTTCACGGCTGGGATGGGGTGGGCGATCGAGCGGATCGCTTACCGGCCCCTGCGGGAGGCCCCCCGCATCTCCCTGCTCATCACCGCCATCGGGATGTCGTTTCTCCTTGAGCACGTCATCATCGTGCTTCCGTGGGCGACCGGGATCCAGAAGCCCTATCCCCGGCCCCAGTTCATGACCCAGATCTTCCAGCTCGGTGGAGCCCGCATCCAAGCGGTGACCGTTTGGGTCCCCATCATCGCAGGTGCCTGCCTGATCGGGCTTTTGTTCCTCCTTTATCGCACCAAGGTGGGGAGGGGCATGCGGGCCATCGCCACCGACATCGAGGCCACAGAGATGATGGGGGCGGACGTGAACCGGATCATCTCCTACACCTTCATCGTGGGCTCGGCCTTGGCTGCGGTAGGGGGGATCCTGTGGGGCTGCCGGTACCCCGCCCTCACTTATGACATGGGCGTGATCCCTGGCTGGCGGGCGTTCACCGCCGCCGTGGTGGGGGGGATCGGGAACGTCACCGGGGCCATGCTGGGCGGATTTTTGCTCGGGCTCTTGGAGATCTTGTTCGTCGCCTTCTTGCCACAGCTCTCCGGCTACCGGGATGCCTTCATCTTCGGTATCCTCATCCTGTTCCTCTTGTTCCGGCCCACGGGGCTCTTGGGCAAACCCTTGAAGGAGAAGGTATGAGGCGCTACCGAAATCTAGTGCTCACTCTGGTCTCCCTGGGGCTTCTAGCGGCCTTCCTCGGGTGGGCGGAAGGGCACCTCAATCGGTTCCTGTGGCGTCTTTTGAACTTCGGGGCCATCTACGCGATAGCAGCTGTTGGCTACAACCTGATCAACGGGGTCACCGGCCAGTTCTCGCTTGGGCCACACGGGTTCATGCTCCTGGGGGCATACCTGGTGTCCCTGCTCATGCTTCCCCTACCCCAAAAGAAGGTGGTGTGGCTGTTTCAGCCCCTGGCTTGGCCCTTCTCGGAGTTCACCCTGCCCTATTCTGGGTTCATCCTGGCGCTGCTTGCAGCCGGGCTCCTGGCCACCGTGGCGGGGCTAGTTGTGGGGATCCCCGCGCTGCGGGCGCTCAGGGGGGATTACCTCGCCATCGCCACCTTCGGGTTCGGGGAGATCATCTTCGTGCTCGCTTGCAACCTCATGTCACTGACCAACGGCCCCATGGGGATCAAGGGGATCCCGCAGTACACCAACCTGTGGTGGTCGTTTGGGACATTGGCCGTGGTCACCTATGCCGCTCTCCGCATAAAGCACTCCAGCTACGGACGGGCACTGCGGGCCATCCGGGAGGACGAACTCGTGGCTGAATCCATGGGCATCGATGTGTTCAAACACAAGCTTTTAGCTTTCCTTTTCAGCGCCTTCTGCGCCGGGGTGGCAGGGGGGCTGTACGCCACCCTCGTTGGGACCATGAGTCCCGACCCATTCAGGTTCTTCATGACCTTCTACCTCCTGATCATCATCGTGCTTGGGGGCCTGGGCAGCATCACCGGTTCGGTGGTCACCGGGTTCATCTTCGCCGCGTTGTTTGAGGGCTTGCGCTTCTTGGACTCAGCCACGGTCCCCGGCATGCGCATGGTGTTCTTCTCGGTACTCCTCATCGTGGTCATGCTGTTCTTCCGAAGGGGGCTATTCGGAGAGTGGGAGTTCTCCTGGGACGCGGTTTTCCAGAAGCTGGGGAGGCTGAGGAGGTGACCGTGGAAAACGTCGAGCCGATCCTAGAGCTTTCGCACCTGACCATGCGGTTCGGTGGCCTGGTCGCCGTGAACGACTTCTCCCTGGACATCGCCCCTGGGGAGCTTGTGGGGCTGATCGGTCCAAACGGCGCCGGCAAGACGACCATCTTCAACATGATCACCGGCCACTACAAGCCCACTTCCGGGAAGGTGATCTTCCAGGGGAAGGACATCACCGGGCTGCCACCGGCCAAGGTGGTCCTGCTTGGGATCGCCCGTACTTTCCAGAACATCCGCCTTTGCAGGAACATGACCGCCTTGGAAAACGTGCTCATTTCCTTCCATCCCCATCTTCGCTCGTCCATCTTTGGGGTGATCCTCCCCTTCTTCGGCTACGCGCGGGAGGAACGGGCGATGCGAAAGGAGGGGATGGAGCTCCTGGCGCGGGTGGGACTGGAGAGGTGGGCGAACGAGCCGGCCGGATCCTTGCCCTACGGGCTCCAGCGGCGCCTGGAGATCGCCCGAGCCCTGGCCACCCGGCCCAAGCTCCTTCTCCTGGACGAGCCGGCGGCGGGAATGAACCCGGCGGAGGCGGGCGAGCTCATGGACTTCATCCGACACATCCGGGAGGAGTTCGACCTCACCATCTTCCTCATCGAACACGTGATGCAAGTGGTGATGGGGATCTGCTCGCGCATCCGGGTGATCGACTTCGGGGTCTCCATCGCCGAGGGGACGCCCGAGGAGATAAAGTCGAACCCCAAAGTGATCGAGGCTTATCTTGGGGAGGAGGAACTCAGTGCTCGAGGTCCGTGACCTGCACGTCTATTACGGCGGTATCCATGCCCTACAGGGCATCTCCCTTTCGGTGCCCGATGGGAGCGTGGTGACCCTGCTTGGGGCCAACGGCGCCGGCAAGACCACCACCTTGCGGACGATCCTTGGCCTCGTCCGCCCCACCCAAGGGGAGATCACCTTCGACGGGACCTCCCTCCTCGGCAAACGCCCCCACCAGATCGTCCAGCTGGGGATCGCCATGGCCCCGGAGGGGCGGCGGATCTTCCCCGACCTTTCCGTGTGGGAGAACCTCCTCATGGGGGCTTATTCCCGCACCGATTCGGAGGGGATCAAGCGGGACCTGGCGTGGGTGCTGGAGCTGTTTCCCCGGCTCGCCGAGCGGAAGAAGCAGGCAGGGGGAACCCTGTCGGGCGGGGAGCAGCAGATGCTGGCGGTGGCCCGGGCCCTGATGGCCCATCCAAAGCTTTTGCTTTTGGACGAGCCCTCCTTGGGCCTGGCTCCGGTCCTGATCACCGAGCTCTACCGCGCGTTCGGACAGATCCACGAGGAGGGACGAACGATCCTCCTGGTGGAGCAGAACGCCCGGGCGGCGCTCTCCATCGCCGAGTACGGCTACGTGCTCGAGACCGGAAGGATCGTGGCCCATGGCCCCAAAGAGGAGCTCGTCTCCTCGGAGCTGGTGAAAAAGGCCTACCTGGGGATCGATTAAGCCCGGACTTGGCAGGGGACCAAGGCGGAGAGGCGCCGCGCCAGGGATCGCAACGCACCCTCGTCAAGATGAGGCCGGGCAGCCCAGCTGGGATCGATGAGCTCCTTGCCCTGGGGGATGAAAAACGGCTGAAGCACGTATCTCTTTGCCCCCCGCACCGCTTGGGCGATGGCCTCGATGTCCGTCTCCGCAAGCCCGGGGGCCGCGGTGGTACGTAGCTCGTAGTCGGGCGCCCGCTCCCTCAGGAGGGCAATGCTCTCCTGCACCGCTCCAGTGACGTCGCGATCCACCCCGGTGAACTCAGGATACCGGGGAAAGGGGGCCTTGACGTCGAGGGCCACGTAGTCGACAAGCCCCCGCTCGAGGAGCTCGGCGAGGACATCGGGATTGGTCCCGTTGGTGTCGAGCTTCACGGCTAGGCCCAGCCCCTTCACCTCTGCCAGGAAGTCGCCCAGGTCGGGCTGGAGCGTGGGCTCCCCTCCGGTGACGGCGAGCCCATCAAGGAACCCTCGACGCGAGGCCAGCTCCGACAAGATCCTTTCTGGGTCGATGGGGGAAAGGGCCGCGGCCCGCTCGGGCAAAACCAGCTCCCCGTTGTAGCAGAACGGACAGCGCAGGTTGCACCCCACCGTCCAGATGACCGCCGCCACCTTGCCGGGGAAATCGATCAGGGAAAGCCACTCTACGTAGGCGATCTTCACGGGCTGGCCGCTTTCACCTCACGGGGCTTGAACGCGCGGCGGTCGCGGAATTCCGCCTGCTTTCCGGCGTTCCATTGCTCCACCGGCCTGAGATATCCCACCACCCGGGAGTACACCTCCGCCGGCTCGCCGCACTTGGGGCAGCGGGCGTGCTCCCCGGCGATGTAGCCGTGGCGGGGGCAGATGGAGAACGTGGGGGTGAGGGTGAAGTAGGGGATGCGGAACTTCTCGGTCACCTTTCGCACGATCAACTTGGCCGCCTCGCCCTCAAGCCGCTCCCCAAGCCAGATGTGGAACACCGTGCCCCCGGTGTACCGGGATTGCAAGGGCTCCTGGAGCTTAAGGGCCCGGTACAGGTCATCGGTCAGGCCAACAGGGAGCTGGGAGGAATTCGTGTAGTAAGGTGCAGCACCGCGGTGCACCTCGGTCTCGTTCGCCACCAAGATCTTTGGGTAGCGCTCCTTATCGAGGAGGGCCAAGCGGTAACTCGTCCCCTCGGCCGGGGTCGCCTCCAGGTTCCAAAGATGCCCTGTCGCTTCTTGGAAATCCTGCAAGGCCTCCCGCATGAAGTCCAGCACCCGAATGGCAAACCGCTGCCCTTCCTCGTCCGCGATACTGCAGCCAAGCAGGTTAAGACAAGCCTCGTTCATCCCGATGACGCCGATGGTGGAGAAGTGGTTGGCCCAGTACTCCCCCATCTGCTCTTTTATCCCCCGCAGGTAAAACCGGGAATAGGGGTAAAGACCCTGCTCCGTGAGCCGCTCCAGTACCTTGCGCTTTATGATGAGAGCCCGGCCGGCAAGCTGCATGAGCTCCCGAAGCCTGTCGAAGAACTCGCCTTCGTCCCGGGACAGATACCCAAGGCGGGGCAGATTCAAGGTGACCACCCCGATGGAGCCGGTGAGGGGGTTGGAGCCGAACAGGCCCCCGCCGCGCCGCCTCAGTTCCCGCAGATCCAAGCGCAGCCGACAGCACATGGAGCGGGCATCCTCGGGCCGCATGTCCGAGCCGATGAAGTTGGCGAAGTAGGGGATCCCATAGCGGGCCGTCATCTCCCAAAGCGGCCCAAGCTCCCCCTTGTCCCACTCAAAGTCCTCGGTGATGTTGTAGGTGGGAATAGGGAAGGTGAACACCCTCCCCTGGGCATCCCCTTCACCCATCACCTCGGCGAGCGCCCGGTTGAACATGTCCATCTCCCGCTGGAACTCCCCATAGGTCGCCTGCTTCGGCTTCCCCCCCACGATCACGGGGAGCTTCGCCATATGCTCCGGCACCTTGAGGTCCAAGGTTACGTTGGTGAACGGCGTCTGGAAGCCCACCCTGGTGGGAACGTTCAGGTTGAATATGAACTCCTGCAGGGCCTGCTTCACCTGGCGGTAGGAGAGCTCGTCGTAGGCGATGAAAGGGGCAAGCAAGGTGTCCAGGTTGGAGAACGCCTGGGCCCCGGCTGCCTCCCCTTGCAAGGTATAAAGGAAGTTCGCCGCTTGAAGCAACGCCACCCGGAAGTGCTTGGCGGGCTTCGATTCCACCTTCCCCCGTACCCCCCGGAACCCCACCTGAAGCAGGTCGGCAAGATCCCAACCTACACAATACGGTCCCAGGGTTCCCAAATCGTGGATATGGAAATCCCCTTCCTCATGGGCCTTTCTTATGTGAGAGGGGTAAATGTGAGTAAGCCAGTAGCGGCCGATGATCTTTTCGGTCAGGAACACGTTCAATCCCTGAAGGGAGAACGTCATGTTGGAGTTCTCGCGCACCCGCCAGTCGGCCTCCGAGAGGTACTGCTCCACGATCCGGGGGTCCACAAGCTCGCGCAGTTCGCGCAGCTTGCGGTGCTGCTCCCGGTACAGGATGTAGGCCTTGGCGGCGTCCGGGAGTCCCGCCCTCATGAGGACCTCCTCCACCACGTCCTGGATCTCCTCCACGTGGGGCGGGCCGAACAAGGGGCCGAAGCGAGCCTCAAGGAGCTTTGTCACCTCGGCGGTAAGCTCCCCCGCAAGCCCTTCGTCCCCTTTGCCAACCTCGGCCAGTGCTTTGTAGATCGCGGTGACAATGCGGCGCTGGTCAAACGGCACTACCCTCCCATCGCGCTTGCGCACGAACTCGATCATGAATCCCCCCTCCTTGAACTTCGCGCCTATCAAGTTAGCACTCCTGCGGCCGCTCGTAAAGGTGTGGAGGTGGGGAACTTTTTCCCGGGGTTGCGGGTTGACATGGGAGGAGCTAAGATCGGCCCTGGATTTTCCCAGTGGAGGAGGGGATGCACCATTCCCAATACACGGTCAGCGAAACGGCAGCTCCGCAAGAGCTTGCGCCGGCGCAGAAGGAACGACTTGCGGAGGAGCGCGATCCGCTACTGGCGCCGACATCTACAAAAGCTCATCGAGGCCGGGCAGCTGGAAGAGGCGAGGGCCGCCTTTTCCCAGTTCCAGAAGGCGGTGGACAAGGCTGCCCAGCGCAGGGCGATCCATCCCAACCGTGCCGCCCGCCTGAAAGCCCGTATGGCTCGGCGGTTGAAACCGGCTTAAGGGGGTCTGCCAATGACGAACTTCGATTTCCTGGGCAAGGCTAAGTTCTTCGTCCCACTTTCCGCTGCGTTGATGCTCGCGAGCGTGCTCTCGATGGTATTTATTGGGCTTAGAGGTGGGATTGACTTCACCGGCGGCACCCAGTTCACCGTGTTCTTCTCCCAGCCCGTCTCCACCGAGGAGATCCGCTCACTTTTAGCACAGATTCCCGCTTCCGGGGTGGACTTGGCGCGTAGCCAGATTCAGGATATTCAGGGAAGAAATGGTAAGATAATCACCATCCCCCTGGATGTGGAGACGCATCAGGAGCTGGTAAACGCTGTGGAAAAAGCCCTAAAGGATTATCCAGCCACCACTGAGGTGTCGCGGACCTCAATTGGGTCTCAGGTGTCTCGGGAACTTGTGAACAAGACCTGGCAGGCGATCCTCATCGCCCTGCTAGCAATTTTGGTGTATATCTCGTTGCGGTTTCGCCTTCGTTATGCTGTGGGCGCAATCGTGGCCTTGATCCACGATGTGCTCATCGCCCTGGGCGTGTTCTCCGTCTTTCGGGTGGAGATCAACCTGCCGGTGATCGCGGCCTTCCTCACCATCGTCGGGTACTCCCTCAACGACACCATCGTCATCTTCGACCGAGTGCGGGAGAACCTAAAACTGATGAAGAAGGCCCCGATCTACGACGTGATCAACCGGTCGGTGAACCAATCGCTGTCCCGTACCATCAACACCTCGCTCACCACGTTCATTCCGGTGGTGATCTTGTTCGCCCTGGGCGGGCCGGTGCTGCGGGGTTTTGCGTTGGCCCTCCTGATCGGCGTGATCGTGGGCACCTACTCCTCGATGTATGTAGCCAACCCCATCCTCTATTGGTGGACAAAGGCAGCGGAGAAGGCGAAGGGACGAGCCTAGCCTCTTTCCAAGCAGCTGAGGAGGTAGGGGGCCCGCCACAGGCGGGTCCTCTTCACTTTCGTGTCCCCTGAGAACCGTACGCCTCCGTGATCACAGGTTCGATGACCACCCGCCGGCCGGCCCCCCTGCCCACTGAGTACGTCTTCACCCCGGGGAAATCGGTGAGCGCGGAGTGTACGATGCGACGATCCTCCGGCGGCATGGGCTCAAGCCGCACCTTCCTCCGCTCCCTCACTGCGCGCTCGGCGAGCCTGTAGGCCAGCTCCACCAGCTTCCGTCTGTGGGCGGCCCAGCGGCCGCCTACATCCACCACCACCGGCACATCCCGCTTGAGGCGCGCCTTAAGATGCAGGCGGAGAACCCGCCCAAGGTCCTTCCTTAGCTCGGGGTCGTCCTCTGGGATGGTATGCAGCTCGCCCACCAAGTTTACGTACAACCCCTCCTTCTCCCACGAAGTCTCGATGCGAGCGGGCTCGGAAAGCCGGTCGAGCAAACCTTGGAGGAAAGCACGGGCAAGTTCAACGGCTTTCCGATCCATCCGTAGGGGCCTCCGGAGGAACAGGAGGATGACGTTCTCTTGCCATTTCCCAATCGATGACGAGCTGCTGCCCCATCTGGAAGATGGTGGTGAGGAAGTAATAGAGCCAAAGTCCGGCGGGGAAGCTCATCAACAAAACGGCCATGATCACCGGAAACAACCATCCCAAGGCCTGAGACCCACCGGTGGCCTGCTCTGGCATCCGTCGCTGGGTAAGCCACTGCTGAAGGAGCATGGCCCCGGTGGTGAGCACTACCAAGATGTAGTACGGATCAGGTTGGGAAAGGTCGCGGATCCACAGGAACCCTGGGGAAAGGTGGATCTGCTCAGCCGAATATAGGATCGCCTGCCAAAGGAGGATGAGTATCGGAAGCTGGAGCAATGTGGGAAGACACCCGCCAAGCGGGTTCACCCGCTCCTGACGGTACAGCTCCATCATCTGCCTTTGCAGCGTCTCGGGGTCGTCCTTGTACCGCTCCTGTAGCTTCTTGATCTTGGGAGCCAGCCGCTGCATCTTGGCCATGGACCGGAGCTGGTTCCTCATCAGAGGGTAGAGCACAACCCGGGTGATCAACGTGAACAGGATGATGGCCCAGCCGTAATTGCCGGTGAGGTGATAAAGCCACTCCAAAAACTTCATCACCGCTACCAAAAACCGAGAGAAGGGGTCGAGGTTAACAAGGCCAGCCAGCCCCGCCTTGTCAAGGAGGACGTACCGGTTTCGACCTGTGTAGAGCACCCCGCGCAGGGTAACCTCTCCCTGCAGGTTTTGGACCTCAAGGCCGAACACCGGCTGCCCGTTGGCGTTGAGCCCCATGAACGGAGCGAAGCCCTGGGCTTCATCGAGGCGGAGGAAATACACGGCCTCTTTTCCCACTAGGCCCAGGCCTTCAAACCTGGTGTATGAGCCGGGGGAAAGGGGGGCGGAGTAGGCCTTGCCGTCGTAAAGGAAGCGGAGCTCAGGGGCACCTTTTCCGGTGGGTCGGTGGCCCAAGATCACCCGCACCCCTTTGCCAGTGCCCTGAAGCCGCAGCAGGACGTCCATGGTGTAAAGGGCGTCCGTGTGAACGGTGAACTCCTTGAAAACGGAAAAGCCCTGGGCCTCTTTGGACAGGCGAACGGAAGCGGTGTCTTCGTCGGGCCTTTCCAGCTTCATGGTGTACACATCCTCATCCGCCCGGGCATCGCCTAGCCAGACCTCAAACGGGAGGCTCACCCCAGGAGCCAGGGCGAGATCTTCCCCGCTCCCGGTCCAGCCAGGAACCGCGTCCAAACTTTGGGACCGGTAGCTTGAGAAGTGGATGAACGCGCTCGTCAAAGTCCCGCCCAGCTCGGAAAACCTGTAGCGCACGAGGCTCCCCTTCACTTCCAGGTCACGGTGCCCCTCGCCCTGAATCCAGTTCACGGCAAGGGGCTCGGGAGCCCCGAAGGCAAAAACACACAGGCCGACCACTACGGCCCCAAAAGCGAGCCAAAACCTTTCCATACCACCGCGAACTTTACCGGCTTCGCTTTGCCCCCGCAATTCACCAGGGGTACACTGTCGCCGGGATGTTCACGGGCATCGTGCGAGGGCTGGGACGCGTGATCCGATGTGGCCCGGGGACGCTTGTCCTTTCCTGCCCGTTCGAGGTGGCGGAGGGGGCGAGCCTGGCGGTCAACGGAGCCTGCCTGACCGTAAAGGAAGCCCGCGCCGGCGAAGCGATCATGGATCTCTCCCAGGAAACCCTGACCCGCACGAACCTGGGAACCCTGCGCCCTGGCGATTTCGTGAACCTGGAGCCCGCCCTCAGGAGCGGGGAGGAACTGGGGGGGCACTTCGTGCTTGGACATGTGGACACGGTGGGGAAGATCGTCCTGCTCGAGCGCCGGGGAGAGGACGTGATCCTGGAAGTTGCATTCGATCCCAAGTTCGCCAAGCTCCTCGCAGACAAGGGCTCGGTGGCGGTGGACGGGATAAGCCTCACCCCGTTTTGCGTCTCACAAGGCACGTTCCGGTGTGCAGTGATCCCCTACACGTGGGAGCATACCAACCTGAGGTATCGCCGGGTGGGGGATCGGGTAAATTTGGAGTTCGACGTACTTTCTAAGTACGTGCGCAACTGGAGGGAGAGATGAAATTCGCGACCGTTGAGGAGGCCGTCTCCGCCATTCGGGAAGGGCGGATGGTGATCGTGGTGGACGACGAGGACCGGGAGAACGAGGGGGACCTGGTCATGGCGGCCGAGCACGCCACCCCACAAGCCGTGAACTTCATGGCGAAAGAAGCTCGGGGGCTCATCTGCGTACCCATGTCCAGGGAATGGGCCCGGCGCCTAGACCTTCAGCCCATGGTGGATCCGCCTCGGGACCGCCACGAGACAGCGTTCACCGTATCGGTGGATGCAAAAAGCGGCATCACAACAGGAATCTCCGCGTACGATCGGGCCAGGACGATCCGTCTTCTTGCCTCCCCGGACTGTGGGCCGGAGGATTTCCTACGGCCCGGGCACGTGTTCCCGCTCATCGCCCGGGACGGGGGGGTGTTGAAACGGGCCGGCCACACCGAGGCCGCGGTGGACCTCATGCGCCTGGCGGGCCTCCACCCGGTGGGGGTGATCTGCGAGATCATGAACGAAGACGGCACCATGGCCCGCCTTCCGGACCTGGAAAAATTCGCCGCCCGCCATGGCCTCCCCATCCTCACCATCGCCGACCTCATCGCCTACCGCAAGCGGCGGGAGCGGCTGGTGGAGAGGGTCGCCGAGGCCGACCTCCCCACCCGGTGGGGCCACTTCCGCATCATCAGCTACCGGGACCTCTTAAGCGACAAGGAACACGTAGCGTTGGTGAAGGGGGAGGTGGCGGGCGAGGCCCCGGTACTGGTGCGGGTGCACTCCGAGTGCCTCACCGGCGACGCCCTCGGCTCCCTGCGCTGCGACTGCGGGGACCAGCTCCACCGGGCCATGGAGATGATCGAAGAGGAGGGCAAGGGAGTGCTCCTGTACATGCGCCAGGAGGGCCGGGGGATCGGCCTGGCCAACAAGGTGTGTGCTTACCGGCTTCAGGACGAGGGCCTGGATACGGTGGAGGCGAACCTCCGCCTCGGGTATCCCCCGGACCTGCGGGACTACGGGATCGGGGCCCAGATCCTGGTGGACCTGGGGGTGCGGAAACTCCGGCTCCTCACCAACAACCCCAAGAAGGTGGCGGGCCTTTCCGGCTACGGCCTGGAGATCGTGGAGCAGGTACCGATCGAGGTGGAGCCAAACCCGTACAACCTGCGCTATCTTAAGGCCAAAAAGGAGAAGCTGGGCCACAAGCTGAACAAGGTGTAAGGGGGCAAGGATGAAGGTCTACGAGGGAAAGCTGGACGCCAAGGGCCTGAGGATCGGGATCGTGGTGTCCCGGTTCAACGACTTGGTGACCAGGGAGCTCCTCTCCGGGGCCCTGGACCGGCTCCGGCGCCTGGGGGCAAGCGAGGAAGACATCTCCGTGGCCTGGGTGCCAGGGGGGTTTGAGGTGCCGCGGGCGGTGCGGGCCCTGGGGACCTCCGGAGAGGTGGACGGGGTCCTCGCCCTGGCGACGGTGGTGCGGGGGGCGACCCCCCACTTCGATTACATCGCCGCCGAGCTCGCCAAGGGCCTTTCCAAACTCAACCTGGAGCTCCCGGTGCCGGTGGCGTTTGGGGTCCTGACCTGCGACACCCAGGACCAGGCCCTGGAGCGGGCCGGGGGGAAGCTCGGAAACAAGGGCGCCCAGGCCGCCGAGGCCCTGGTGGAACTGATCAACCTGGAAAAGGAGCTCTCCGGATGAAGCTCGGGGCCGTGCGGGGGATGCGGGACATCCTCCCGGATGAGACCCCCCTCTGGCAGAAGCTGGAAGCAGAGATCAGGACGGCTTTCTCCCACTACGGATACCAGGAGATCCGCACCCCCATTGTGGAGCTGGCAGAGCTCTTCTCCCGGGGGGTGGGGGAAGCCACCGACGTCGTGCACAAGGAGATGTACGTGTTTCAGGACAAAAAGGGGCTTCCCTTGGCCCTGCGGCCCGAGGCCACGGCCTCGGTGGTGCGGGCTTACATAGAGCACGGCCTTTACGCCAAGGGGGGCCTGGCCAAGCTCTATTACCTGGGACCCATGTTCCGCTACGAGAAACCCCAGAAGGGGCGGTCCCGCCAGTTCCACCAGTACGGGGTGGAGGCCATAGGCTCCCTTGACCCCGCCTTGGACGCCGAGGTGATCGATCTAGCTAGCTACCTCATGGAGCGACTTGGACTTCCGCGGGAAGGGCTGTTTCTGCGGCTTAACTCCATCGGCTGCAGAGAGGACCGGGCCCGCTACCGGCAGGCCCTGCTGGAGTACTTCCTCCCCCGCAAGGAGGAGCTGTGCCCCGACTGCCAAAGGCGCCTTTCCGAAAACCCGATGCGGATCCTGGACTGCAAGAGGCAGGGATGTCAGCCGGCGATACACGAGGCCCCGCAGAGCGTGGATTTCCTGTGCTCGGACTGCCGCGCCCACTTCGAGGAGGTAAAGGGTTATCTTGATGCCCTAGAGCTCCCCTACGAGCTCGATCACACGCTGGTGCGAGGCCTCGATTACTACACGCGCACAGTGTTCGAGCTCTGCTCCCGGGATCTCGGGGCCCAAGACGCGCTCCTCGGGGGAGGGCGTTACGACGACCTGGCGGAGATGCTGGGG
>JAGGRX010000162.1 GCA_021159405.1 Candidatus Bipolaricaulota bacterium
CCCTGGGGGTGGTGGGGCTGGGGCGGATAGGAAGCGCGGTGGCCCGCAGGGGGAAGGGCTTTGGCATGCGAATCCTTTACCACTCCCGCACGAGAAAGCCCGCACTTGAAGCGGCCCTCTCCGCCCGCTGGTTGCCCCTGGATGAGCTTCTTTCGGAAAGCGACTTCGTGGTGCTGTGTGTGCCTTTGACCCCGGAGACCCGCCACCTTATCGGCTCACGTGAACTCTCTTTAATGAAGGAAGAAGCGATCTTAGTAAACATAGCCCGCGGTCCGGTGGTGGACGAGGCGGCCTTGGCCCAGGCCCTCAAGGAGGGGAAGCTGCGGGCCGCGGCCCTGGACGTGTTCGAGCGGGAACCCGAAGTTCACCCTGAGCTTCTCAAGCTCGACAACGTCGTTCTGACCCCGCACATCGGCTCTGCCACCTGGTCCACCCGCCGCAAGATGGCCGAGCTGGCGGTTGAAAGCGTGATCTCTGTGCTCTCGGGGCGCCGGCCGAAGAACCTGGTCAACCCGGAGGTCTGGCGGGATCATCCTTGAAACCTCGGCCGCCGCACGGGTGTATACTGTAGCAGGAGGTGATGGACGGATGAAGCGCGCTTTCGTGTTGTCCCTGATCCTGGTGGGGATCATCGGTGCAGTAGGGCTCTCGCAGGGCTGTTGCTGTTGTCCCCAAGAGGAGCGGCCGCCTTGCTACACCGCGTTCTGGGTGGGGGAACCGATCCGGATCGGGTTCAAGGTACCCCTTTGTTTCTGCTGCTGCTGTTGCTGCTGCGAGACCCCGCAGGTCCTGGGCTGGCACGTTGAGACCTGGCCGGACGGAAACCTGGTGTACTCCGCTACCTTGGATACCCCGATCGCCCCAAGCGCCTTCTCGGCGACCTGGGATCAGACGGACGCAAGCGGGACCCAAGTGGCGGCAGGCTATTACACAGTGGTGGTGAGCACCACCAAAGGGGATTATAAAGCTTACCTTAAACTGGTGGAAAAGCCACAGTGCTGTTGCTGCTTCTGGCCGTTCCTCTGCTCCTGTCCCTGTTTCGGAAACCTGTGTGAACCGCACGTGACGCTCTCCCGGGCCTGCGCGCCCCACTGCCGGGTTGAGCTCTACATCGGTCCGTGCTCTCCCTAGGGGATGCCGGAGCTTCCCGACCTTGAGGTCATAAAGGACAACCTCACCCCCCGGACGGTGGGGCGGGCCGTCCGGGGGGTGGAGTCCCGTTTCCCCGCTTTCCTTAAGACTGCGGACCCCCCTTTGTCCCAGCTTGAGGGGAAAGAGCTTGTGGGGATCAGCCGAAGGGGAAAGTACCTTCAATTTTACTTTGAGGAAAACCTTTCACTTGTGATTCACCTCATGCGCTGGGGGTGGATCTGGCACGGGAAGTCCACTTACCCGCCCACCCGGGCCACGGCGTTCCGCCTTTCGCTGGACGATGGAAACGACGTGCGGGTGATCGAGCCCGGTCCCCAAAAGCTGGCCAGGGGGTGGGTGCTTGCCGCCGGGGATGAAGGCCCTTTGGCTGGGCTGGGGCTTGAGCCCCTGTCTGAAGCGTTCAGTTTGGAAAAGTTTGCGGAACTCATCTCCGGAAGACGCCGCCAGCTCAAGAAGATCCTCACCGACCAGAAATTGATCGCTGGGATCGGGAACGCTTATGCCGACGAGATCCTGTTCTCCGCCAGGCTGTCCCCCATCCGCTATGCTCACACCCTAAAAGCTCAGGAGATCGAACGCTTGTGGGAGGCGATTCCCAAGACCCTGCGCTGGGCGATCGGGGAGATAAAAAAGCGTGTGGGGGACGCGCTCTTTGAGCAGGAAGTCAGGGACTTCCTCTGGGTACACGGCCGGGCCGGCAAGCCTTGCCGGGTATGTGGCACGCAGATCGAGGAGATCCTGATCGGCGGTCAGCGCACCGATTACTGCCCCCGCTGTCAGAACGTAGACCGCTCCGTTTAGGCCTTCCATGGCCCTGACCCTGTTCCTGGTGTTCCTCTATGCTGCCGGAACAGCTATTTTGCCCACCCCGCTTGAGGCGGTCCTGGGGGCGGTGAAGGTGGCCCCAGGTTGGGGGGTGATCACCCTGGCCGTTTTGGGGAGGTTCGTCGGCGCCTACACAATTTTTTACCTGGCAGTGCGGTTGAAGCGGCTGCCCCGGTTGCAGGAGTGGCAGGGCAAAAACAGGTATGCCCGCTGGCTCATGGCCTTCGGGAAGAAGTGGGTGGACAAGTACGGCGCCCCGGCTTTGTTCTTTTGCCTTCTCATTCCCGGGTTCCCCGACACCGGTGCCATGTGCCTGCTGGCGCTTGCCGGGGGCAGGCCCTTGGCCTTCGCCCTGGCGGCCGCCGGGGCGGCCGCAGTCCGGCTCAGCTTGGTGTACCTGGGGATCTGGGGCGCCACCCAAGCCCTGTCTTGAGGAGATCACCTACACATAGCCGGCCTCCACAAGTCGGGTCCAGGTGGACTGGACCGCCCGCCGCCTGAGCATCCGGGAGATCTGGACGTAGTTTCCGGTGGCCTGATTGATGGCGGTCCAGGAGGGGAACACCTGGGTGCGGAGTTGGGGCTGGCCCTCGGCGAGCAGGCGCTTCAGGATGCCCAGGTAGTCGGCAAGGTGCTTGCGGTCGTCCTCTGGCGTGTGGTTCAGTTTGACATCCTGAACCCGCTTCGCCAGGTCCTTGGCCACCTGCGCGTCTTTTTGGATGCGGCGCTCGCCGGCCTGTTTGAAATCTTGGATGATGGTGTCAGGGTTTACGCCTGCTTCGAGGAGCTCTCTTATCACGTAACCGGCGATCTGCTCGGCCATCTCGGTGAGAGCGGGGTAGGGCTGCCCGATGTGGTAGAAAACGTCCAGGGACACCTGCGCCATGGCCTCCGGCCCCACGAGCCGATAGAGTTGGGTGAGCATGGCCATCTCGATGGTGTAGTCGTTCGTGAACTGGAGGCGCTTGGCCACCCTCCGGGCGATGGCGAACTCCCCGGCCAGGGGATACTTGAACGCATCAATCCCGGGATAAAGACCGTGTTTTGAAAGAAGCTCAAGCAAGGGGCGGGCCAGAATTCGGCATACCCGCCCTCCATAGATGCCCGCCTCCTGCCCCTCGGTGAACGTAACCCGGTCGTAGTAGGCCTTGACAAACTTTACGGTCGGTTCCTCCACATGCCAGGAGTATAGGATAGGATGAGTAAGGGCGACGACGAACTCTTTTTGGAAATTCACGATATCGGCGTCCACGAAGGCCACCACGTCCCCGGAGGCGATGGGCATGGAGATCCAAAGGGCCGCCCCTTTGCCCCGAGGCACCCCGAACGCGCCCACCAGCCCACTGACCCCGTACCGGAGGAGGACCTTCTGCAAATTGCGGTCGAACTGGTGTACCACCTTCACAAACAGGTCGGCGTAGCCGCGGCGGGCCATCTCCCCTTGGACCTTGTACTTGTGGAGCATCTCCACCTGATCGTGGAACAGGCCGATCTCCTCGTAGGCGATGCGCACCACCTGCTGTAGCACCCGGAAATCGGGGCGCCGGTCCGGACCCACAGTGCCGTCGATCACGATCAGCTCATCCAGGTAACCCAGGTCCACCAGTTGCGAAACTTCCCGCAGGATGCGGTTGAAGGTGCGCTCCTCGAGGCCCCAGTCCTCCTCCCCCTTCACTTCCCCGAACCGCACTGGCACCACCAAGGAGATGGAAATGGGGGAGGAGAGCCCGGTTTCGTCGACAACCCGGGCTTCCACCTTGTCCTGGATGCACTCCTCAAGGTCGAAGTTACGATAGGACTCCAGGTCGAGAACCCTTGCCATTGTGTGCCTCCTCGTACTCCTCTACCACCTCGGCGACATCGTAGAAATCGCCGTAAACCACGACGTCGGCTGCCTGAGCCACCTCTTCGCTCTTGGGGTTGAGGGCGATCCCCAGGCCAGCTTCCCTAAGCATACACACGTCCACCGGGCCGTCCCCCACGGCCAAGGTCTCCTCGGGGGGGATGCCGAACTTTTGCGCAAGGGTTCTCAAGGCATGGAGCTTGCATACGGCGTGCCTACGGCAACCCGACGGCAGGGATTGCGGACACGGTGGTGGGATGAGCCTTCCGGTGAGGCGGCCGCCTTTTAGCTCAAGGTCGTTGGCCCAAACTACGTCTACGTGGAGGCGCTTCCCCAGTCGCTCCACCAAGGGGCGCCAGGAATCGGAAACGAGCGCCACCTTCGCCCCGCGCTCCTTCAGGCGACGGATCCAAAAGCTCGCCCCCGGGGTGAGGGGGATGCCATCGAACACGCTGTAGAGCTCGGCCAAAGATCTCCCAGCGAAAAGCCCTGCCACCCTCATGGCCACTTCACGCTCCGAAAGCCCCTCTTTGCGCTTTTCCAGGTCGAGCTCCGCGAGCGCCTCCTCAAGGTGGAAGGCATGGGCCAGGGTCCTGAGGGAACGACCCATGAGCACGGTCCCGTCCATGTCAAGTAACACGAGCTTCATGATCTTTCTCCCAAGGCTCGCCGGTAAACCGCTTCGGTACGCTGGGCCGCCAGGTCCCAGCGGAAGTTCTCCGACACGTGCGCCCTGCCGGCTTCTCCCATGCGCCGCCTTTTCTCCTCATCGCCCAAAAGCTCCGAGATCGCCTGCGCCAAGGCGGACACATCCCCGGGACGCACAAGCAGGCCAGTCCTTCCGTGCAGCACCACTTCCGGGACCGCGGTACAGCGGAATGCCACCACCGGGATCCCCGAGGCCATGGCCTCCGCGGGCGTGAGCCCAAACCCCTCCCAGAGCGAAGGGTAGCAAAACAGGTCCGCAGCTCGGTACAGAGGGGGAAGCTCCTCGTCCGGGACAAAGCCGGTGAAGGTCACGTGCCCTTCGATCCTCAGGCGGCGAGCCATGCCGGGAAGATCTAAGACATCGTTCCGCAGTGAGCCGGCGATGAGGAAGTGAGCATTCGGGACCTCCTTGAGGACGCGGGGGACGGCGGAGAGCAAGAACTGGGCCCCCTTGTACCGGGTGAGGCGCCCCAAATACAGCACTACCTTCTTCCCGCTTAAGCCGTACTTCTCCCGGACCGCCCCTCCATCCACATCAGGGGAGAAGCGAGCGACGTCTACGCCGTTGTAGACGACCTCGACCCGATCACGGGGCACAAGGTACCGCGAGGCCAGGGCATCGGCCAGGAAGCGGGACACAGCGATGTACCCATCAGCACCGAGTCTGAGGGCGAAAAACGTGCCCAGGCGCCTGCGGATCATCTTGAGCCTCTGCCGGGTCGAGTTCCAGTGCCGGATGGGGGCAAAGCCATGGAAAGTGAACACGTGTGGAAGCCCCCGGCGGTGTGCCAGCCCCCCTATCCATAGGCAAGGGTGGTACTGAGTGTGTACTAAATCGTAACCCCTGAGATAAGGGAGGAAGTCCCGGGCATGGCGGGCAGGGACTTCCTCGACCTTAAGGCCTGCCGGCCGCTCCTCGGCCCGGGTGGTGAACACGGTGACCTCGTGTCCCCGGGCCTCCAGGGCCTTGGCAAGCTCACGGATATGGACGACCTGCCCCGACCCCTTGTGCAAAACCGTGCGCACGATCGCAATCCTCATCTTCCTCTATTAAGTCAGTGTACTAGAAGAAGGAAGATGGGGAAAAGGACAGAAGCGAGGTCACTAAGGGCGGATCTCCAGGGAGAACTTGTAGTGGATGGGGTGCGAGTGATCGCTCGCGATCACGCCCAAAAGCCAGGGGCCGCGTTCCTCCACCCGGTACTCAAGCGCAAGCTCGTTTCCTGCCCGAAGTTCGGCCACCACATTCCCGGCCGGGGCACACAGCTTGAGGGTACACGGCACCCCGGCCTGTGCCTGGAGGCTCACGCGGACGAGCTGACCGGGCAGGAGGTTGACCTTGAACCAATCGGCCATGTCCGGGGGTGAGCCCGGGCCTGCCCAGCCGAGCTCCCCGGCATAGGTGCCCGGTGCGATGTAGACCGCGTCCTGCATCTTTTCCGTTTCCGGAAGGGTGAGCGTGGGCTCGGCTGCGGCCGGCCTTCGAACCAAGGGAGTGGCTTGCGGCCCGCCAGCAGGAGACAGCCAGCCTGAGTACTCCTGCTCCCTTCTGACCGCGATGGTCGGGTCTGTATCCAACTGCAAGGTGAGGGAATGCCGATCAAGCCCGAGCTCAACCCCTACAGGGTAAGGGGTCAGCCGGACGGCGAGCTGGGAGCCTGATTTAAGGTCGCGCCTGGAAAGGCACAGCTGGCCAAAATAGGTGCCAGGACTAACTTTTCGCAGCTTGAGACGGAAGGCGCGCCCTTCCCGGAGGGAGAGGGTGAAGATCCTGAGGCAAACCGGGATCACAGGTACATCCTCTCCCGCTGCCTGGGTGGTGAGCTTTAGCACAAGGTGGTCGTATGCCGTGGGCAACGAGAGGAACTCCCAATGGGCAAATCCGGAGGCTGACACCCACACTGCCTGGCCTGTGGCGTTCCCGTTTCCCCAAAATGCCGTGGGAAATATCTCCTCCCCCGCCGCCATACACCCGACGATGAGCACCATCCCGAGCAGGATTCTCCCCCGCACTACTGCCTCCTTCATCACCATGAGAGCCCCCGACTGTACGGGTGTAGCTTGTCACCCCGGCCTTGCTCGGCCAATGGCCCCTGAGCCCGGAGCGGGGGATGTAAGGGATGGGCAGCACGTCCTTGGGTCCTTCCGGCCAAAGCCGCAAGTGGCCTCGAGGGAGGCATCCGGCGAACAAGGCCGGGGACAGATGTCCCCCCTTAGAGCAGGAGCCCCGCGGTTAGGGAGGCGATCCCTACTATCAGGCAATAGGCGGCGAATACGTCCAGCCGCCCTTTGAATAGGAGCTTGAGCAACAGGTGAATGGCGAGGAGGCCGCTAGCGAGGGCACAGAGCCCGCCGACCACAAGCCCCCATGCCTCCTCGGCTGGGATGGGGGCCTTGTTTTCGGCCAGGGTGAGGACCGCGGCCCCGAAAATGGCTGGGATGGAAAGGAGGAACGAAAATCGAGCCGCCGCCTTTGGCACAAGACCGGAGGCGATTCCCGCACTGATGGTGGCCCCGGCCCGGGAGATCCCGGGAAGCAGGGCAGCAGCCTGAGCTAGTCCTATATAGATGGCATCCCGCACCTCTACCTGGGTCCGCCTGGCCTTGGGTTGAAGACGCGCTGCCGCCCACAAGATCCCCCCGGTGAGGATCAGCATGCCCCCGACAAGCGGCAGCGAGGAAAAGGCTCGCTCGATCTCCTTACGCACCAAGAGCCCCACGATGGCGATGGGCAGGCTGCCGAGGATGAGGAGGCCGAGGTACCGCCGCTCCGCAGCGCCCTCACGGGTGATCCCCCGGCCGAGGAGGGAGGCCAGGTCCCTGCGGAAGTAGATGAGCACCGCGCAAAGCGTCGCCAGGTGCAAAACCGCCTCCAGCACAACACCCGGTGGGTCGAGCCCGAGCAGGCGTTGGGCGATGACCAAATGTCCGGAGCTACTTACGGGCAAAAACTCGGTTAAGCCTTGAAGCAAGCCCAGAAGTGCGTACAGGTACACGTCCCTCCCTTCCCGGAAGGTAAAACCCGATCGAAAGCGCGCCTTCCTTACAGGCGGTCACGCACTCGCCACACTTGATGCAGTCAGTGGAGTTGATCTCCTGGTAAGGTTTGAGGCCCATGGGGCAGGCAGAAGCACACACGCCACAGCCAGTGCAGCGGTCGGCCTTGAGCCTAAGGCCAAACAGGCTCACTCGGCTCAGCAGGGACAAGAGCGCCCCCATGGGGCAAAGGTACCGGCACCAAAACCGGGAGATCAGAACCATCCCCAGGAGGGTCCCACCCAGGGTGCCCATGTGCACCCAAAACGGCGTGTTGAGCTCGGCGATCCCCAGGCCGAGGTAGGGAAGCGAAGCCTCCAGCCCCCCTACCGGGCACAGCTTGCAGAACATGGTGTCCCCGAAGCGCCAAGCCGCTACCGCCGTGCCCAAAAGGATCAGGAACTTCAGGGGTGAGAGGGCCCGGAGGAACCTGACCTTTCGGAAGGAGAGGAGATCGTTCAGGGTGCCAAACGGACAGAACCAGCCACAGAAGCCCCGCCCCAGGACGAGCCCATACAGGGCGACGATCCCCATCCAGTAAAACGGAACCGTGCCGTTTATGATCAGGTTCTGCATAAGGCCGATGGGGCAGACCGTCACCGCCAGGGGACAGGCGTAGCAGTGGAGCCCGGGGAAGATGAGGTGGGTCATCCCGATCCCGGTGAACCCGAGGATCCCCAGGAGGAGCCCCAGCGACTGGGAGCCCCGGCGGAATAGATGCAAACGCCTTTTGCTCACTTTTGGCATTTCAGAACCAGGTCCAGGAGCCGGGCCTCCAGGTCGCGGGTGCCGAAGATCACCTGCCCGGTGGCCGGGGCGAAGATGGCCGGCACGATCAGGCGCCCGGAACGATACACCCCGGCGGCTTCGGCCCGATCCAGATTCTTCTCCGCATCCACCAGTTCCACATCGATGTTCGGAGAAAGACGGGCGAACTCTTGGGCCATGGCGATCGCGAAGGGGCAGGAGTGACACCAAGGGGTGTGGAACACCACCAGCTTCACCGGTCGGGAGAGCTGGGCCAGTGCCTCCCGGGTGGCGGCAGAAACCTGCGGGACCTCCGGGCGCCCTTCCTCGATCCCCACGCAGGAGGTGCAGAGCACCGCCCCGATGAGCTGAGCCTGCCTGGCTTGCCCGAGATACACCCCTACCCCTACCGCTGCCCCGGCCACAAGCATGAGGGCGATCCCCAGGGCGGAAGCGCCTTTGCCCAAAACCAACCAGGCCAGCGCCACCCCCACGCCGAGGAGGACGAGCAGCCACCACGGGTTCCAAGGCCGGCTCGCCGCAGTAGGCTCCTTCCCCACGGCAAGCGTAAGCTCGGCCTCATCGCTCATCTGAAAACAGGATTCGCCGATACAGTAATGATAGGTAAGGACGAGCTTCGCCGGATAGTTCCCCTGCGGCGTCCCCTCTGGGACGTGGATGGTCAAGGTGACGGACCGCTGGCCAAATGCGGGGAGGTTGGCGATGGTTTTCGGTTCGGCCGTGACCCCCTCTGGCAACTCTGCGAGCCGGAGCGTGATCTCCTCCGCGAGGTAGGGGGAGGTGTTCTCGACTTGCACGGAAACCTCAGTCTCCTCCCCCGGCATGAGCCCCACCTCCGAAGGGAGGGTTAGCTCCAAGATGGACTCAGGCGGGGCGGTGACCGAAGGGGGTTTGGACGGTGGTGGGGCCTCCTCAGGCTCGGCGAGGAGCTCGGCCACCTTGTCGGCGAGTTCTTCCCCACGTAGATCCCGGTAGCGGATGATCCCTTCCCGATCGAGGAGGAACGTAGCCGGGATGGCAAACACCCGGTATAGGGCGGCGATTTGGTTGTCCCAGCCCTTGCCGTCATAGTACTGGGGCCAGGTTATCCCCTGCTTTTGAAGTTCTGATCGAAGCGCGGACTCGTTTGTGTCCAGGCTGATCCCGATGATCTCAAACCCCCGATCGTGGTATTTTTTGTAGATCTCCTTCACGTTAGGGAGCTCGGCCATGCACGGTTCGCACCAGGTGGCCCAAAAGTCAAGGAGCACCACCTTGCCTTGGAAGTCCGAAAGGGAAAGCCGCCGGCCGTCGCGCAAGGTGGTGAAGGTGAAGTCCGGGGCCGGGTGCCCAGGGGTAAGGGGAAGCTTGGGAGGCACGTATTCCGTCTGCTCAAGCCTCACCCAGCTGCCGGCAGGGCTCACCTGAGCCAGCCGGAAGCTCCGCTCCCCCAAGGTGAAGGCCTCATCGATGGCGAAGTGCTCATGCCCATCTGCATCTCCATAGATGGTGCCGTCTGCGTCCACATCTACGGCGTAAAAGTCCCCTTCTGTCCCAAATACACCGTTGATGTCCCCGTCCACTAACACTAGGGTGTGGCCTTGGCCATCCGAGTTGATGGTTCCGATGCGGGGGGCGCCGCCGATGAGGTAGATGTACCCGCGCCCCTCGGGCCAGAGCAAGCCCAGGGGGTATGTATAGCTTTCGCCGTCTACCTCGGCGGTAAGTTCCACCTGCCATAGGTAGTAACCGTCCCCCCTTTCGCCCGAGAGAAGCTCATCGCCCGTGATCGCATCATCGCGGTTCTGATCCAGCCACAGCCCGGGGGCTCCGGTCTTGCTTACCCCCAGAACCAGGGCATAGCGGGCGCTTCCAAGGCTGAGGTCCCCCCACAGCCGCATGGGGAGGGCCGGTCCCTGGTAGTCAACGTCCCTATCCAGCGTGGGGTGGAGGCGGAAGGGGAGAGCGGGCTTGGCCCAATCCCCTACAGCTTGTGGGTCGACCGGAGTCAGCCGAATCTCCTGAGCGGAGGAGGAGAGCGCCACTCCCAATGCCAGGAGGAAGATCACAAAGCTGCGCTTCATCTGGCTCCTTTCCTCGCGTCCTCAGCCGCTTTTCTCAGGCGGGCCAGGGCGAGCTCCCGGCCGGCGAGTGAGATCACGTCGAACAGCCCGGGGCTGACCGTCCTGCCAGTGATGGCTACTCGGATGGCCTGGGCCACCGCCTTGAGCGGAAGCCCCAGCTCGGCCAGGGCCCCCCGCAGGGCCTGCTCCACGGCCTCGGGGGTGAACTCCTGGCAGCCCTCTAAGGCTTCCGCGATCTTCAACAGGGGCCCTGCGAGCTCGGGCGCAAGTAGCCCCTTCGCTTCCTCCGGCCAAGGGAGCTCTCCGGGAAACAGGAACCGAGCCGCATGCGCCATGTCCACCAGGGTCTTGTTCCGCTCCCTGAGGAGCTCCGCCGCCCGCCGGAGCCGAGCTTCGCCCAGGGCCTCCACCTCCTCCTGGGAGGCAATCCCCTCCTGCACGATGTACTCGGAAAGAAGCCTGGCGAGCCTCCCCAGCTCGGCCCGCCTTAGCCACTCGTGGTTGATCCACAGGAGCTTTGCCTCATCGAACACCGCCGCGGACTTCCCCACGCCGTCGAGGTCAAACAGCTCTACGAGTTCCTCCCGGGAGAAGATCTCCTGATCCCCATGCGACCAGCCCAAACGGGCGAAGAAGTTTATCAGGGCTTCCGGGAGGAACCCTCGCCGGCGGTACTCGAGCACCGACACCGCCCCGTGGCGCTTGGAGAGCTTGGTCTTGTCCGGCCCCAGGATCATGGGCAGGTGCGCGAATTTCGGCGGCTCCCGGCCCAGCGCCTGGTAGATCAAAAGCTGTTTGGGGGTGTTGTTCAGGTGGTCGTCCCCCCGGATGACATGGGTGATCCCCATGTCGGAGTCGTCCACCACGCAGGCGAAGTTGTAGGTGGGGGTCCCGTCGGAGCGCAGGATCACCAGGTCCTTGAGTTCGGAGTTCTTGAACTTTACCCGTCCTAAAAGCAGGTCCTCCACCACGGTTGTACCAGTCTTGGGGATGCGAAACCACACTGCCCCTTCGTGTTCGTAAGCCAACCCCTTGCGCAGGAGCTCCTCCGCCGCTCGCCGGTGGACCTCAAGCCGATCCGTCTGCCGGTAAAACTCATCCCAAGTGAGCCCAAGCCAAGAGAGCGAGTCCAGGATCTGCTGGATCGCCTCCTCGGTGGAGCGGGTGCGATCCGTGTCCTCAATCCTGAGGATGAACGTCCCGCCGTGATGGCGGGAAAACAGCCAGTTGAACAGCGCGGTCCTGGCGCCCCCAACGTGGAGATACCCTGTTGGACTTGGAGCGAAACGAACCCTTACCTCCGCCATGGAGAGGCATTGTAACGGTGATCCCTGGCCGCCCCAAGGGCTTTTGTCCCGTCCCATGGCAGGGGCTAATATGCTCATGAAAGGAGGCGAAAATGGCAGTTGCCGCGTACGTGCTGATTCGCTGCCGTGGTGGAAAAGAGGACAAGGTAGCCAAGGAAATCCACAGCAAACCACACGTGAAGCGCGTGGATACCGTGTTCGGGGACTACGACATCATCGCGTACCTCGAATTCGAAGAGCTTTCGTCTTCCTTCTCCGTGGCGGAGCTCAACCGCATCGTCACCGAGGAGATCCGGAAGGTGGACGGGGTGTCCTCTACCAGCACCCACATCGTCACCACCAAGTATCCTTAGGGGGGAGAGATGAAGCGAGACCTTGTTTCCCTTTCCGACTGGAGCAGCGAGGAGATCTGGGAGGTACTGGAGCTTGCCGCCCACCTCAAGCGAGAGCTGCGGGCGGGGGTGGATCATCGGCACATCCTGGCCGGAAAGACGTTGGCCATGGTGTTCCAAAAGCCCTCCCTTAGGACCCGCGTCTCGTTTGAGACCGGGATGACCCAGCTTGGAGGCCACGCCATCTACCTGGGCCCGGAGGATATCAAGCTCGGCAAACGCGAGACCACTGAGGACATCGCGATAGTCCTTTCCCGCTACGTGGACGGGATCATGGCGCGGGTGTTCGAACACGAGATCGTGGAGGAGCTGGCCCGGTTCGCCACCGTCCCGGTGATAAACGGCCTTTCGGACCTCCTCCACCCCTGCCAGGCCCTGGGGGACATGCTGACGATCTGGGAGAAGCGGCGGCGCCTCGAGGGCCTTACCCTCGCCTTCATCGGGGATGGAAACAACGTGGCCCACTCCCTGATCCACGCCTGCGCTCGCCTTGGCCTTTCCTTCCGCATCGCCTGCCCTGAAGGGTACGAGCCGGACGAGGCGATCGTGGCCTGGGCAAGGGACCAAGGGGCGGAGGTGAAGATCTTGCGGGAGCCGAAGGAGGCGGCCCGGGGGGCGGACGTCCTCTACACCGACGTGTGGGCATCCATGGGCGAGGAGGCCATCGCGGAGAAGAAAAGGCACGCTTTTTCAGGCTACACCATCGACCAGGACCTGATCGAGCAGGCGAATCCCGGGGCGCTGGTGATGCACTGCCTGCCCGCCCACTACGGCGAAGAGATCACCTACGAAGCCGCACGGAGCCCCAGCTCCGTCATCTTCGACCAAGCTGAAAACAGACTCCATGCCCAAAAGGCCGTCCTCGCCCTCCTTCTCAGCTAAAGGGGCAAAGGGAGGTGATGCGGATGAAGGCGAGGAGTTTCCTTGCCCTCCTTCTCCTTTCTCTGCTCCTGATCCCGGCCTGTAGGCAGAAGGAAGGGGCCCCTGAACCCAAGGCCACTGAGGGCTTCATCTTGACCAGCACGGCCTTCGAAGAGGGGAAGAGGATCCCTACCCGATACACCTGCGATGGGGAGGACCTTTCGCCGCCCCTTTCCTGGAAGGGAATCCCGGAGGGGGCCCGGAGCCTCGCCCTGGTGGTGGAGGACCCCGACGCCCCGCGGGGGACATTCGTCCACTGGGTCATCTACAACATTCCGCCGGGGCTCTCAGGCCTACCCGAGGGCGTGCCCCGGCAGGGAAAGCTCGAGAACGGTGCCCTTCAGGGGGTAAACGACTTCGGGGTGATCGGCTACCGCGGGCCATGCCCCCCTCCCGGGAAGCCGCACCGCTACTCCTTCATCCTGCGTGCCTTGGACACGAAGCTATCCCTTGGGCCAGGGGCAACCCGGGCGGAACTCGAGGAAGCCATCAAGGGCCATGTCCTCGGCGAGGCGAAACTCATGGGAACATACGGCCGCTGAACCCCCTCCTGTCATCCCACGGAAGCGGTTATGTCTCTTGCCGCTTGGGATCGCGCGGCTGGAGTAGAGATCAATTCTTGAATTGCAGGATCTTTACCGTAGCTCCCTTTGACGAGGTGGCGATGGTGTAGGCAGTGGAGGGGGTCACGATCTCTTGGCCTACTACACTATTTAGCTGACCACGGTCATCTTTAGAATTGATGTTTCTCATGATCGTGGGTCAAGTTGTGGCTGGAGACTTGCCAAGCGCTCCTGGTTTGTTGTATATTCGCCCGTCATGCGTAAGGTAGCCGCGTGGATAGTGACGGCCGCGTTCGCGCTGGTCGTTTATTTATTGCTTGTGCTGTGGAGCGGCTCCATCGGACTTTGGTCTTCGTCAGAGCTCATCGCCGGGGGGGTGCTTTCCGCCCTGGTCGGCCTTGTCGCCGGGCGCCTCCTTTGGGAGCGGGGCGGCTGGAGGATGCTTCAGCCCCACCGGTGGCTTTTGTTCCTCTTCTACCTCATCGGCCCCTTCTTTTTGGCCATGGCCAGGGCCAACTTGGACGTGGCCTACCGGGTGATCACCGGCCGCGTCCGCCCTGGGATCGTCAGGTTCAACCCCGGGCTTAGGACCGACCTTGCGCGTACCGTGCTCGCCAACTCCATCACCCTCACCCCCGGCACCTTGACCGTGGATGTGGACGACGAGTCCGGTGAGTTTTACGTCCACTGGATCAATGTGAAGAGGGAGGAGCCGCGGCCCGAGGACGTGTGTGGGCCCTTCCCCACCTGGGCGAGGAGGATCGCGGAATGATCGCGGAGCTCTCTTTCGGGGTGGCGGCGGCGGTGTTGCTCGCCTTCATGTGTGTTTCCATGCTCAGGCTTGCCATCGGCCCCACCGCCGCTGATCGGGCGGTAGCCCTGGACACGATAAACACCCTGGTGGTCACCACCATGGTGCTTCTGGGGGCCGCCTTCGGACAGGTGATATACGTAGATGTGGCCATCGTATATGCCCTGCTCTCCTTCGTAGGGACGCTTTACATCGCCCGCTACCTGGAAGGGGGGCTTAAGTGAACGTCCTCATCTACGTGTTCCTCGCCATCGGGGCCGTCTTCAACGGCCTGGGCGCGATAGCCCTGATCCGGTTCCCGGACGTCTACACCCGCATCCACGGGGCCACCAAGTGCACCACCTTCGGCTCCATCTTTTCCATCCTGGCGGTGGTGATCTACGGTTTCGCCCGCGGCGGGGGGCAAGGGGGGACGCTGGCGGTCCACGCCCTGATCGCACTTTTGTTCCTGCTCCTCACAAACCCCACCGGCTCCCATGCCCTGGCCCGTGGCGCCTACCGGGGGGGCATCAAGCCGTTCCGGGCAGTCGTGGACCGGCTGGAGGAAAAGCGATGACCCTGTGGGGCGTGCTCCAGGTGATCACCCTGGTGTTGGTCGTGGTTGGGGCAGCCCTGGCCGTGTGGCTCAGGGACCTCCTGGCAGCGGTCATCGCCCTGGCCGCTTCTAGCCTGCTACTATCCCTGGAGTTCTACCTTCTTCAGGCCCCGGACGTGGCCATCGCCGAGGCCGGGATCGGGGCCGCCCTCACCACCGCCATCTACATCCTCGCCATCCGCAAGACTAGGCGGAAGGAGGAGGAATGAAGTGGATCAAGGTAGGTGCGTTTCTCGTGATGGTGGGGTTCCTGGTTGGGGTGGCGGCCTGGATGCACCCGTTTGGGGTCCCTTGGGCAAGCGAGATGGACGATTACTTCATCGCGAACGCCCAGGTCGAGGCCGGGGCCAACAACGTGGTCACCTCGGTGGTGTTCGACTACCGCGGCTTTGACACCTTGGGGGAGGCCACGGTGCTTTTGTGTGCCGTGGTGGGGGTGGCGCTTGTGCTGAGGAGGACCAGGCGATGAGCGTGGTGGTGCGGACGATCGCCCGGATCATCGTGCCCATGATCCTCGCTTTCGGGGCTTATGTGATCATGCATGGGCACCTCACCCCGGGGGGCGGGTTCCAGGGGGGCGCGGTGATCGCCTCGGCCATCGCCCTGCTCCTCGTGGTGTTCGGGTCGGGGCGCCTTGCGGGCCACAAGAACCTGCTCTCCCTCCTTGAGGATTTGGGGGCGATCGCGTTCGTTGCCCTGGCGTTCTTGGGGATCGGCTGTACGTTCTTCAGAAACGTGCTTGCGGGAAGCGGGGGCCTGTTCGGGATGCCGGTTCCCCCAGGGCCGAACCCCGGGTTCCTCAACACCGGCGGTACCCTGCCGCTCATGAACTGGGCCGTGGGCCTGAAGGTGGCCGCCGGGCTCGGCTCGGTGGTGCTATTGCTCGGCTTGTTTGGAGGTGGGGATGATCGGTAACTTCCCGTTCGTGGTGTGCATGATCCTCATCGCCTTGGGGCTGTGGACCCTCCTTACCCGCCGCAACCTGATCAAGCTCACCATTGGCATCAGCCTCATCGAAAGCGGGGTCAACCTGTTCCTCGTGACCTTGGGCTACGTGCGGGGAGGGGTGGCGCCGATCTACACCTATGCCCCACCGGGGGCGAAGATGGTGCTCCCCACCCCTCAGGCCCTGACCCTGACCTCCATCGTGATCGGCCTTGCCACCACCGCCCTGATGCTGGCCTTCGCGGTGGTGATCTACCGGCATCGCGGCACCTTGGACGCCCGAAAGATCAGGGAGCTTAGGGGATGACGATCGGAGTCCACGCGCCGATTTTGGCGATAGCAGTGCCCCTTCTAGGGGCGTTTGCCCTCCCGGTTTTCGCCAAGGTTCACAGGAGTCTGCGGGACCTGTGGGCGATCGCCGTAGGCGCCTTCACCTGCGCCATGGTGATCACGGTTGCCGTGCAGACTTTTACCTCCGGGATCCAGGTCTATACCCTGGGTGCCGCCGCCCCCACGGATACGATCGCTTCCGGGGGCTTCCCCATCCGTATCATGCTCGTGGTGGATGGGATGTCGGCGTTCATGGGCCTTATCAGTGCTCTCGTGGGCCTGGCCTCCCTCGTCTACGCCTTCCACTTCCTCAAAGAGGAGCAGGGGAAGACCCTGGCCATGACGTTGTTTTTCCTCCTGTGGGCGGGGATGCTGGGGATGGAATATACCGGGGATATGTTCAACTTCTTCGTGTTCCTGGAGGTTACTAGCATCGCCGCCTGTTCTCTTGTGGGCTACCGCACCTGGGAGTCGCGCCCCGCAGAGGCCGCTTTCAAGACCATGGCCTTGTACACCGTAGGGGGGCTACTCGTCCTCCTCGCCATCGGGATCTTGTACGGGGAATATGGGGCTCTGAACATCGCCTATCTTTCCTCCAAGATTACGGGCTCGCAGCTTGATAAGATCGCCCTTGGGCTTCTGCTCGGCGGCCTCCTCATGAAGGTGGGGGCGGTGCCGGCCCACATGTGGGCCCCGGACGCCTACGGGGAGGCCCCGGCCCAGGCAGCCATCATGCTGGTGGCCAACACACAAGCCTCCCTTTATGGGCTGTGGCGGGTGCTGTTCACCCTGTTCGGGGGTGCGCTTTCCGCCCCGGCGGTGGGGTGGCTAGTGACCTCCTTGGGCGTGCTCACGCTGCTCGTGGCGGTGCTCATGGCCGTCGTGCAAACGGACCTTGGGCGGCTGATCGCCTATGGGGCCGTCTCCCAGATCGGCTACATGCTCCTCGGGGTGGGGGTAGGGCTCACCGTGCTCCCCTCCCGGCCGGACTGGGGCCTGGTGGCGATGAAAGGTGGGATCTTCCACATGGTGAACGATGCGGCCACCATCGGGCTTCTCTTCTTGGCCGCGGGGGTGGTGAAACGGGCGGTTGGCACCAGGGACCTGCGGGCCTTAGGTGGCCTTGGGCACGACCTTAAGTGGACGAGCGGCTTCTTCTTCCTTGGGGCACTTGCCCTGGCTGGGATCCCGCCGCTCAACGGGTTTGCCTCAAAGTTCCTCATCTACGAGTCGAGCTTTCGGCTTTCCCCCATCCTCACCGCCATCGCCGTTTTGGGCTCGATCCTGCTTTTGGCCGTGTTCGCGCGGGCATTCCAGGGGGCGTTCTTGGGGCCCAGGCTCAGGGAAGCCAAACCGGCTTCCCCTTCGATGCTCGTCGCCATGGGGGTATTGGCGGCGGTGATCCTGGCGATGGGGCTTGTGCCGGGGTTCTTCGTGGAGCACATGGTGACCCCGGCGGCGGAGGCCCTATGGCGGGGCCGGGACCTGTACTTGGCTGCGGTGCTCGGAGGGTGAGATGAGGCTGGTCACGGGACAAGGTTACTGGAGTCCACTCGTATGGCTGGCCCTGGCGGCCGGGGTGGCGCTCCTCGCTTGGGCCTTCTGGTCCCGAGGGCGGCGCACCTACAAGGCCGGGACCGAGCAGGATCAGCCGTTCCTCTCCGGGGAGCGGGCCCCTGAGGGGGCCCATGTGGGGGCCCCCCACCTTTATTGGGGGTTCGCGCAGGCGCTCCAGCCCGTGATGGACTGGCTCAGGGCCTTCCACTCCGGTTTCCTTGGAGACTACGTGACCTGGATGGTGGTTTTGTTGGCGGTGGCGCTCCTCGTGGTGGTGCTGACCTAGGAGGCAAAGGATGAAGCTATCGTCGTTTAAGCGAGCACTGTGGGTGTTTCACGTCCCGACCGGCTCGTGTAATGGCTGCGACATCGAGATCGTTGCCGCCCTTACCCCCCGCTACGACATCGAGCGGTTCGGGATCCGGCTGGTGGGAACCCCCCGACATGCCGACGTGCTTCTCGTCACCGGGGCGGTGACCCGCCCTATGGCCGAGCGTCTGAGGCGCATCTACGAACAGACCCCGGACCCCAAGGCAGTGGTGGTGGTGGGCAGCTGCGGGAGCACAAGCGGGGTGTTCTATGAGTCCTACAACATCGTGGGACCGGTGGACGAGATCATCCCGGTGGACGTGTACGTGCCCGGCTGTCCTCCTCGCCCCGAGGCCATCATCGATGGGGTGGTAAAGGCCGTGGCCAAGCTGGAAAAACTGGAGGCGGGAGAGCCGGCATGAGGGCCAAAGATGTCCTTGCCGCCCTGGAAGAGGCCCTGGCCGATCGGCTGCGGGATTCGGAGATCCGCACCCGCACCGTGGGCGTTCGGTCCCCCCGCACCATCGAGGAGGTGTGGGGAAGGATCGACCGCGAGGTCCTGCTCAAGGCGGTTCAGACCTTAAAGGACCTGGGCCCCTTGCACATCTCCATCATCTCCGGGAGGGACTTGGGGGAGGAGATCGAGCTCCTTTATCACTTCACCGTGGGGTTCGGGACCGAGGACGGTGAAGTACTGGTCACCTTGAGGCTTTCGGTGCCCAAGTCGGACCTCGTGGTGCCCTCCCTGTGCGGGATCCTCCCCGGGGCCCAGACCACAGAACGGGAAAAGATCGAGTTTTTAGGGGTAAAGTTCGAAGGGATCCCTGACTCCCGGCACCTGTTCCTGCCCGAGGACATGGAGGTACACCCTTGGCGGGTGGACGAGCCGGAGCTGCAAGGGCTTGTCAAGCGGAAGGTCAAGTGGGAGGAGCGGGATGGAGAATAGAACCTTTGAGATCCCAATTGGCCCGGTACACCCGGCTCTAAAGGAACAGATCCGGTTCACCTTCCAGGTGGAGGGGGAGCGGATCGTGGGGGTGGACATAAAACCGGGCTTCGCCCACCGGGGGATCGAGTTTATGGGCATGCACCGGAACCTGATCCAGGTCCTGTACCTTGCCGAGCGCATCTGCGGGATCTGCTCCATCTCCCATCCCATCGCCCTCATCCAGGCGGTGGAGAACGCCGCTGGGATCGAGGTCCCCCCCCGAGCCCAGTACATCCGGGTGATCGTCGCCGAGCTTGAGCGCATTCACTCGCATCTTTTGTGGGCTGGGGTGGCGGCCCACGAGCTGGGGTTCGACACCCTGCTTCACCTCACCTGGAAGGTGCGGGAGAAGGTGTTGGACATCCTGGAGGAGCTCACTGGGAACCGGGTGAATTACGCCATCCCGATCTACGGGGGGGTGAGGCGGGACATTTCCCCGGAGCAGTACCCCAGGGTGCGGGAGATGATCCGTTACTACCGAGGGCTGTTTGAGGAGCTCTGCGACCGGTTCTTGAACGATGCCTCGGTGGAGGCCCGTACCCGGGACGTGGGGGTGCTGGAGCCGGAGGAGGCGGAGGAATTGTGCGCGGTGGGGCCCACTGCCCGGGCCTCGGGCCTGCGTAAGGACGTGCGCCAGGACTGGCCGTACTTGGTTTACGGGGACCTGGGGGTCAAGGCCATCACCCCGGAGGATTACGGCCTTGAGACCCGCGGGGACGTCTACGACAGGATCGTGGTACGCCTCCTTGAGGTAGGTCAGTCCCTTTCCATCATCGAGCGGTGTCTTGAGGAGATGCCCGAGGGGGAGATCACCTCCATTCCGAAAATCCCGGCCCTCCTTGCCCAGCTCAAGAAGGCCGAGGGCGAGGGGATCGGTCGGCACGAGGCCCCTCGGGGTGAGGTCATCCACTACGTGCGCCTTGAGGCGGGGGTGGAAGCCCCGGTGGTGTGGAAGGTCAAGGCCCCCACCTACTCCAACCTCCTCTCTTGGTATCCCATGTTCGAGGACCAGGAGATCGCCGACATCCCCATCGTCACTGCCTCCATCGACCCCTGCATTTGCTGCTTGGATCGGGTGCATATCGTACGGGGCCGTTCGGAGCAGGTGATGTGGAAGGAAGAGCTCCTCAAGCTTTCCTGGGAAAAGACAAGAAAAATTGTGATGGGTAATGGGTGATGAGTGATGGGTAATAATAAAGCATGCGTTTGTAAACTCGTGCCGAACGGGCCGCAAGGTTTCTGCATTACTCATCACCCATCACCGATCACTCATCACGGTTTACGGATCACGGGAGCGAACGATGAGCGCGCTTAACGCATTTTGGCAGGCGATCCTGGTGCTGTTTGGGGGCACTTCGGTGG
>JAGGRX010000122.1 GCA_021159405.1 Candidatus Bipolaricaulota bacterium
TGATTCAAATGTAAAGACCTCGTACATAGGAGTTGAGGGGTCAGGGGTGGGGTTTTATGCCTTTCACCGGGCAAGCCGCTTTACACTGGCACGGGTGGAGGGCGTGGAGGGGCAGGTCGGTAAAGACTGGGACGGTGCTGAGCACCAGGCCGGGGGTCAGATGGACCGCCCTCCCCACAAGCCCGGACAGCATCCAGGGCGCAGCGCATCGGCTGCAGCCCGCGTGGACGAGGTGGGGCCAGGGGAGGGCAACCCACGCGAACTCTCCACCACACCAACGCGATGGAGGTTCCACATGTACTGTATCGGGGTAGATGTGAGCAAGCAACACCTGGCCACCTATGATGGGGAAAGGCAGCGAACGTTTCCCAACACTCGGGATCTGAAAGAGCTGGCTGCCTTTTTGAAAGGGAAGGGGAACAAGGTCACTGTGGTATTCGAACCCACCAGCACTTACTCCCGGTCGCTGGAGCGCCTCTGCCGCTCCCGGAAGCTGCGGTGCTTGCGGCTCAATCCCCGCGTTCTCCCCCACCTGCGGGAAGTAGTCCAAGGCCGGTCAAAGACAGACCGCACTGATGCCGAGCTCCTCTGGCAATACGGCCAGGACCATGGTCCGGGAGACCTTCTGGAAGAAGACCGCCTAGGGCACATCCTGAAGGTTTACCTCTCCTGTTATACCCAAGCTCAGAAAGCAAGGATTGCCTGCCAGCAGCTGCGGGAAGCCCTATCTCACGATCCCGACACCCCGGCTGAGATCCTGGAGGAGCTGGGCCGGGAGATCGGCCGGTTGAAAGCCCGGGAAGAGAAAATGCTTGTTCAGGCTCAGACCTGCATTGAGAACGATAAAGAGGCTGAGTGGGCTTACGCCTTGCTGCTTACGATCCCCGGGGTGGGCCGGGTTACGGCCACCGTGTTGGCAACCTTGTTCCGCCGGTATGCGGGGACCAATAGGGGAGAGATCGTGGCCTTGGTGGGGATGGATCCTTTGGAGTACAGGTCAGGGAGCTCTGTGCACAAGAAGTCCCGAATCAGTAAACGCGGGGACGGCTTTGTGCGGAAGGTGCTGTACGAGGCCACCTTGGCGGCAGCTCGGTTCAACCCAGCGGTGAGGGAGATCTATCGTGGGCTCAAGGAGAACGGGAAACCGGAGAAAGTGGCCCGGATAGCAGCGGCTCGAAAGTTGCTCCTCATCGCCCATGCGATGTACCGTACAGGGCAGCCTTACCGGGCCCCTAAGGCCTCAGGGGGTTGACATGCAATACAGCATCTGATCCCATCGCTTTTCTTAGCAAGGCATGGCGCCCAGGGTCGAATTCGGGGCTGCGGAGATGTCAATGGGGCTTTCCTCGCCGAGTTCCTGGTGGTGAAACAGGGCACAGGCGGCCACCATGGCCGCGTTGTCCGTGCAGAGCTCCTGCGGAGGGAAGTACACAGAAATCCCCCGTTCCTTTGCCCTTTCTGGGAGGACTTCCCGCAGCCTGCGGTTGGCCGCTACCCCACCGACCACCGCGATCTTCTTCACCTCAAATTCCCTTGCTGCCCGGAGTGCTTTCTGCGTAAGGACGTCCACCACGGCTTCCAGGTACGAGGCGCACAGGTCCTCGGGCCTCGTGCGGGGATGATCCCGGAGCCAGTAAACAGCCGCGGTCTTAAGTCCGGCGAAGCTGAAGTCAAGTCCTGTTTCGGCCATGGGACGCGGAAACGGAACTGCGCGGGGATCGCCATCCTTCGCCAGCTCGTCGATGGCCGGCCCGGCTGGATAGGAAAGCCCGATAAGCCGCCCGAACTTATCCAAGGCCTCCCCGGCCGCGTCGTCCCGGGTGGCCCCCACCTCCCGATACCTCCCCCAAGCTGGCACATGGACTAAAGAAGTGTGCCCACCTGACACGATCAAACCAAGAAGCGGCGGTTCGGCGTCAGGATGGGCGATCTTGTGAGCAAAAAGGTGTGCCTCCAGGTGATTCACTCCCAAAAGCGGCACTTTCAGGGCCAGAGCAAGGCCCTTGGCGTAGGCCAGCCCCACGAGCAAAGGGCCGATCAAACCAGGCCCCTGGGTTACCCCAATGAGGTCGATGTCGGAGAAGTTCAGGTCGGCTTCCTTTAGGGCTTGGGCAACCAAGGGGGGTAGCTTCTTAAGATGATCCCGGGAGGCCACCTCCGGGACCACCCCCCCGTAACGGGCGTGGAGCTTGGCTTGCGAGTAAATGAGGTTTGCCAGGATGTGTTCTCCCTTGAGAACGGCCACCGCAGTCTCGTCACAAGATGTCTCGATGCCGAGGGTGATCATGGTTTCTGTGCTATCAGGACCTCGTCCCCCATCACGCATCATCTCTCACTTATCGCCTAACATATTCGGGCTTCAGCACGCCGATGTAGGGGAGGTTGCGGTAAAGCTCGGCGTAGTCAAGACCATAACCTACCACGAACAAGTTCTCCTTTAGGGTGAAGCCCACGTAATCCACGGGCACGTCTAGCTGGCGCCGGGCGGGCTTATCCAGCAGGGTACAGACACGTAAGCTAGCCGGCTCCCTTGCCTTGAGCCGCCTGAGGATGTGATCCAGGGTATGTCCGGTGTCCACTATATCCTCCACGATGAGGAGGTCGCGTGAGCCCACCGGAGAATCGAGGTCCTTGAGGATCCTCACCTCTCCTGGGCTGGTCCTCCCCCGGTAGCTGGAGACGGCCATGAAGTCGTACTCCATCGGGATATCTATGGCTCGGATGAGGTCAGCCATGAACGGGAGCGCCCCCTTGAGGAGGCCCACCACGAGGAGCGGCCGCCGATGGGGATCGCGGCCCGCCCCTGCCCGGTAGTCCTGGGAGATCGTCGCCCCAAGCTCCTTCACCCTCCGCGCGATCTCCTCCGCCGAATAAAGCACCTTCCCGATGACTTGGCTCATGGCATTGAAGCCCTCCATAAGAGGCGGAACGGTCAAGCATAGCGGGAACTTCCTCCCCTCGCCACCGGCCTTGCTAATCCCGGTGAGAGAGGGAGATGGCCATGTCGAGGAGGAGGTTCCCGGCCACCTTGCGCCGGTAGTCGGCCGAGGCCCGCAGGTCGGAGATGGGCTGAGTGGCCCGGGAGAGGAGCTCCGCTGCGGGTCGGAGCGCCTCGGGTTCGAGTGGCAAGCCCACCAGGGCTTCCTCCACCTGGCGGGGGCGGAGCACGGTGGGGGCCACTGAGCCCAGGGCCAGGCGAGCCTTCCCTATCACATCCCCCTCGAGCCAGATGAGCGCCCCAAGGGAAGCGATGGCGATGACCAGGGCCCGTCTGCGTCCCACCTTGCGGAAATAGGAAAGCGGCTTTCCCTCGGGGAAGGGGATCCACAGGGAGCGAATGATTTCCCCTGGCCTGAGGGCGGTCTTCCCAGGCCCCAGGACGAACTCCTCCACGGGGATTTCCCTTTCGCCGTCCGGGCCCGCAAGGCGCACCGTGGCCTCAAGCAGGTACAGGGGGATGAGCCCGTCCCCGGCGGGGGAGGCGTTGGCCAGGTTCCCCGCGAGCGTTCCCATCTCCCGGATGGCGGGTGCCCCGAGGGCGGAGATGGCAAGCCTCAGTATGGGAACCCGGGCTGACAGCGGGGATCGGAGGAGCTCGGCATGGGTGACCGCTGCCCCCACCTCAGCTCCCTCCTCCCTCAGGCGGATCCCCTGAAGTTCTGGGAGCTCCCCCAGGTACACGAGGAAGGGCGGGTTTTCGATTCCCTTGCGGATCCGGACGAACAGATCAGTTCCCCCAGCCAAGGGGCGACCCCCCTCCTTCACAAGCCGCACGGCCTCTGCAATGTCCCTTGGCTTTACGATTTCAACCGGTCCGGTCTTGCGCACTTCAGATCCTCCTCAACGTCCACGTCGCGCACCACCCCGGGGTCGTCGCAGGGGATGAGCTTGCAACCATCTTCGATGAGCCCCCGTGCCCCGATGTCCCCGGAAAGCTCAAGGAGCTTTGGCCGAAGGGAAGGGGGAAGATATACGGGAAAGCCCCGCCGGCCACGGTAGCTCGGGGCCACCGGGCGGCCTCCGGCCTCCTTGAGCACCGCCAGGGCCGCCTCCTCGGGCACCTCCGGCATATCCCCGAGGAAAAGGAGCATCCCGTCGTCCACGTGTCGGGCCGCGAGGCGCAGCGAGCTCCCCATGCCTTCCTCCCACCCTTCGTTCAGGAGCACCTCCCAGGGAACGCCGTGACGGGTGACGCGGAATGGGTGATGGGTGATGGGTGATGGGTTATGAGTGATGGGTGACGGATCACGGATCACGGATGACGGGTAACGGAAGAACCTTAGGAGGATTTCCCCGGCTTGGGCGCCGAGGACGAGCAGCCTCCGCTCCAGGGGAAGCCCCTCCACTAGCTCCAGCGTCCACTCCAAAAGGGGCTTTCCCCGGTAGGGGAGGAGCAGTTTTGGCCTCCCCATACGCCTTCCGGCCCCGGCGGCCAGGACTACCCCTGTGATCTGTGATGAGTGATGGGTGATGAGTGACGAGGGGCGAATGGTCGGAAAAATCTTCTTACCCATCACACATCACCGATCACCCATCACGATTCCTAAGCCATTCGGCGGCCAGGAGGACGGCGTCCACGATCTTCTCGTAGCCGGTACAGCGGCATAGATTGCCGGAAAGCCAAGCCCGCACCTCCTCCCGCGTGGGCCGCGGATTCTCCAGGAGGAGAGCATAAGCGGCCATTACGAACCCGGGGGTGCAAAAGCCACACTGCAGCCCAGCTGTCTCCACCAGGGCTTCTTGGATGGGATGGAGTTTCCCGTCCCTGGCCAGCCCCTCCACGGTCAACACTTCCTTGCCGTCCACTTGGATTGCGGTCGTAAGGCAGGAGAGCCTGAGCTTTCCGTCGACGATCACCGCACAGGCCCCGCACTCCCCCTCCCCACAGCCTTCCTTGGTCCCGGTAAGCCCGAGGTCCTCGCGCAGGAGGTCAAGGAGCCTGCGCCCCGGGGGGACGTCCAGTTCCACCTTGCGTCCGTTCAATTTGAACTTGATCCTCATTGGGAAAGCGCTCGCTCAACCGCTTGAAGCTCGGGGGGGATTACCGTGGGCCCGGGAAGGCCCCGCAGCACCCCCTCCGGGTCCTTGAGCCCGGAGCCTGTGATGAACACCGCTGCGGTGGCCCCTTCCGGGATCACCCCGCTCCGGAGCAAGGAAAGTAGCCCGGCGTAGGCCGCGGCGGCGGCCGGCTCGGCAAACACCCCGATCCGTCGCGGCAAGGCCTGGCCGGCTGCAAGGATTTCTTCGTCCTCAACCGTGACGAACCCTCCCCCTGTGGCCGCCACATAGCGCACTGCCTTCACCACATCGCGGGGTTTGCCCACCTTAATGGAGTCGGCCAGTGTCTCCGCGGGTTCGTCCGCCGGGAGGATGGGGTCCCCGCGCAGATGCCTCTGGAACGCATGGGCGATGGCCGCTGCCCCGGAGGCTTGTACCCCGTACACCTTGGGCGTCCGCTCGGCGAGCCCCAGCCATACGAGTTCAGAGAATCCCTTGGCGATCCCGGATATGACGGAGCCGTCTCCAACGGGAACCAACACGTAGTCCGGGATCTTCCCCTCCAGTTGTTCCCAAAGCTCCAGCGCCCCGGTCTTCTTCCCCTCCACGTTCATCGGGTTTATGGCTGCGGAGCGGTTGTACCAGCCGAACCGGGCCGAGGCCTCACTGCATAGGTCGAAGGCCTGATCGTATGTGCCGTCCACGGCGAACACCAGGGCACCGAAGGCGATGAGCTGCGCCACCTTGGGCTTGGGGGCGTCTTTGGGCACGAAGATGTGGCAGGGGATCCCGGCCGAGGCGCAAAAGCCCGCGAGCGAAGTGGCCGCGTTCCCTGTGGATGCGCAGGAGCACGCCTCACGCCCCAGCTTTCTCGCTGCGGCAACCGCCACGGCCGTGGCTCGATCCTTGTAGGAAGCGGTAGGGTTGAGGGAATCGTCCTTGACCCATAGGGCAGACAGGCCCAACTCCGCGGCGAGGGTGCGACAGGCATAGGTGGGGGTCCATCCGGCGCGCAAGGACACGGCGTGTTCTACCCCCGTAGGAAGGAGTTCCTCATAGCGCCACAGGGAAGGACGCCTGGTTTCGGCAAAGCTCGCAGGGGTAAGCCTGCGGCCCAGGCTCTTGTAGTCATAGATCACCTCGAGCGTGCCGGCGCGCGGCCCGCAGCGGGGGCACGTGTAGTCCACCGACCAGGGCTCGTACTCGCGCCCACAGCTCACGCAGCGGAAGGCAACTGGTTCACCCATTCATCTCTCCTCGGCCTTCAAGTTTCCCAAGTATAGCGCCCCGCAAAGCCTTTTGGACTTTCCGGCAAAACTTCATGCCTCGCCCTCCTCCCACACCGGAAGGTAGGGGAGCGAACGCTTCGCTCCGGTTAGGATCACGGCCATCTCAGCTGCCGGAACAAGGGACAGCGTCCCGGAAAACTCCTGCTTGAGCTCCATCATAGCAGGTCGGAAATCCGGGGAAAGGGAAACACGTAGCCACTCGTTTTCGAACACATACCCCTCTCCTGTTAGGGTAAGCACCAGTTCTTTGCCTCCCTCCCGACGGCGGATGGTGTTGCCTCGGATGTAGAAGGCGTTTTCCTCCTCGGCGAGGAAGTCTTCCTCTCGGAGGAACAGGCGGGGCTTTTCAAGATAGGGCTTTCCTTGGTGTACGCAGAAGGTGGCGCAATTGCCGCATTCGTTGCACAGGTCGTCGATGTGAAGGATCTGGCGCCGCTGTGCTACCCGGAACGGCTCCTCCCTAACGACCTGGAGGCGGCCGTCCTTGACTTCTAGCACCGGGACCTGCCAGTTCACTTGGGGGGCGAAGTAGACCAGGTTGGCCCGATTGGGGCACACCTCCACACATTTGTCGCATAGGGCGGAGCACTGGAGGCACCTTGCCGCCTCGGCCCGCGCCTCCTCTTCGGAATAGATGCGCTCTATGAGCTTAAAATCGCGACGCTCTTCCGGCGGGAGGAGCTGCGGCCGCCGCTGGGGTTCCTTGCGCGCCCGCATCCGTTTTATCCGGACGATCTCTTCTCTGGAAAGCTCAGGATAAGGCACCTCCGGCTCCCGGAACGGGACGGAAAGCTCCTGACAGATGGCGCGGGCGGCGCGGCGGCCGTCCCCGCAGGCGGCGATGATGGTGTGTGGCCCCGGCGTCAGGTCCCCCCCGGCGTAGATCCCGGCGGTGATCCTCCCGGTCTCGGGGTCCACGGAAAGGGTGCCCTTCCGTTTGATGTTCAGCTTGGACCCTGAGAGGAAGGTGAGATCGGCTTGCTGGCCGATGGCCACGATCAGGGAATCCGCAGGCAGGGTGAACTCGCTTCCTGGGATGGGGACTGGCCGCCTGCGGCCATCCGGCCCTGGTTCCCCGAGCTCGTTTTGTACAAACTCCACCCCCACCATCCGGCCGTCCTCCCGCAACACCCGCACCGGGGAGGCCAGCTCCAACAGCTTCACCCCCTCCTCCAGGGCCCCGGAAAGCTCCTCCTGGGAGGCGGGCATCTCAGCCCGGGTGCGGCGATAGGCAATGGTCACCTCCCCGCCCAGGCGCCGTGCCACCCGAGCGGCGTCCATGGCCGTGTCCCCTCCCCCGATGACCACCACCTTCTGGCCGAGGTCCGGCCGGGCCCCCGCCCGCACCCGCTCCAAAAGCTCAAGGGCGGACCACACACCGGCTCCCTCGATCCCCTCGATGGCAAGCGGCACCTCCCGCCCGAGGCCACAGGCGATGAACACCGCATCGTAGCCGCTTTGGAGGAGCTCTTCGGGGGAGGCAATAGGCTGGGAGAGCCTGAGGTCCACCCCCAGGGAGAGGATCCTCTCCACGTCCCTTTGTATCACCTCGTCCGGGAGCCGGAACGGCGGGACCAGGCGCATCATGCCCCCGGGGGCGGCCTTCGCCTCGTAGATGGTGACTTCAACCCCACTTAGGGCCAAAAAGTAAGCGGCGGAAAGCCCGGCGGGACCGCTTCCTATTATCGCCACGCGCTTTCCGGTCGGGGGGGCGGGCTCAAGCTTAAAGCGCCCATGTTCGAAGGCGAATCTCTTCAGGGCCCGGATGGCCACCGGCTCCTCATAACTATTGCGGGTGCAGCGCCTCTGGCAAGCTTGAGTGCACACGTGGCCCGTGACGCCGGGGAGGGGGTTCTTGGCCAGGATCGCCTCAAGCGCCCGATCGTAATCCCCTTGGGCGATCCACCACACGTACTCTGGGATGTCCTGCCCCACCGGGCACTGCTCTACGCACGGGGCGACCACGCAGTCGAAGGGCTCCAAACCGGAGTTCACCTTGGGAAGGCCATACCGGAAATAGCTCTTCTTGTAGCGGAAGGAGCGCAGGGCCTCCCGGGCAGCCCGCTTGAGGTTCTCAAGTCCGTCGCGGGAGAGGTCGGAGAGGCTTTTCGCTCCCCGCTTGTGCATCGCGGTCTCGATGTTCTCGATGTACTGATGAAACTTGGCATAGCCACCTGGTTTGAGGAGGTCTGAGGCCACCGTCACCGGGACCGCCCCGGCGGCGAGGACGTCAACGACATTTAAGGCATCCACCCCGCCGGCATAGGAGACGGCAAGATCCCCGTCGAACTCCCGGGCGAGCTTCCAGAACAGGTTCATGGTGATGGGGTACAGGGCCCGGCCGGACATGTATACCTCCTCCCCGGGAAGCACCCCGCGATGGTTTTTCATGGCCAGCGTATTGGAGAGCTTTACGCCGAACACGAGCCCGCTGCGCGCCGCCACCTCCTTCAGGTTCCTGATCAGCTCCACCGCTCGGTCGTACTTAAGGTCCTTTTCGAAAACGGAGTCAGGAATATCGATCTCCCTGAAACCAAGGTCGTCATGCAAGATACGTAGAACCTCGTCCTTGCCAAGGAGCGTGGGGTTGAGCTTCACGAACGTATGCAGGCCTCGTTCCTCCAGGAGGTAGCGAGCGATACCCTCGATCTCGTCGGGGGGGCAGCCGTGCATGGTGGACAGGGTCACGGAGTTTGTGATCCGGTGGGGGATCTCGATGTCGGCGAGCTCCGGGTACCGTTTTGCCAGAATGGCTTGGAGTTCGGCGATCTCGGTGGAGGCGTCCTGAAGGCGGTCCATGAACCTCTGCATAGGGGGGCTGGTGATCCCCGCAAGGTCGTACCCTACGGACATGTTGAAGATGGTCTCGAAAGGGACCGTTTTGTCGAACCCGAGAACCCGCCTTAAGATGTGGATCAGCACCCAAGCCTTGATGTACTCCCAAGCAGACTGGTCGAGCTTGAGCTCCTGGGACCACTCCACGTTGTACCCCTCATCTTCCATGTCGATGCAGGGGCGGGGGATCTCGAGCTCGTCCAGGACCTGGACCGTCTTGAGCTCGATGAACCTGCCGCCACAAAGCCAAGCCGACACGATGTTTTGGGTAAGCTGGGTGTGGGGTCCGGCAGCCGGGCCGATCGGGGTCCCCAGGCGGTGTCCGAGGAAGTTCTCCAGGGAATACGGCGCGTCCGGCCGTGGCCGGTAAAAGAGCTCCTCCGGGATCCCGAAGATCTCCCCGCGGGCCCGGTATTCTTTAAGGATCCAGTCCAAAAGCACCTCAAACGGCTGCGGCCTCATTACGTCGGACACGCTCCCCCCTTATATCCTGGCCCACAATGCCCGGGCCACCTCCCTTGATTTGGCCAGGGCCTCCCGCTCGTCCACGGACTGGACCACGCCCCCGGAGAGCCGCACCCTCCCGGCCACGATCACGGTGTGGGGCACAAGGCCCTCCGAGATCTTGGCGTACATGAGGTGCCAGGGGAGGTTTTCGGCGGACAGGGGGGTGGGGGGATCGTATTCCCACAGCACCAGGTCCGCGGCGTAGCCGGGGGAGAGCTTCCCCATGGGAATCCCGAAGAACCGCTCGGCCAAGGCGTAGTTGTGCCGGATGAGCGCCAGGAGCTTCTCTCCGCCCAAGGCGGTGGGGTCGGCGGCTGCGTGGTGGGCAAGGAGGCTGGCGGAGAGGAGCTCGCCGATCATGTCACAGCCGAACCCGTCGCTACCGAGGCCCAGCCGTATCCCCCGGGAGAGCATCCCTTCCACCTGAGCGGCACCCACCGCGTTGTTCATGTTGGAGCGGGGGTTGTGGATGACGCTGGCTGGCCGGGCTGCCAGGAGGTCGATCTCGGCCTGGGAAAGGTGGATGCCGTGGGCGAGAAGGGTACCCTCCGTCAGGATCCCGAACTTATCGAGCCTCTCCGCTGGTCTGAGCCCGTACTTCTTGAGGGCATCGACCACGTCCTCCTTGCCCTCGGCGAGGTGGATGTGATAGGGGAGGCCCAAGGGTTCCGCCGCCGCGACGGCTCGTTCCAGGGTCTTATCGGACAGGGTGAACGAGGCGTGGAGCCCCATGTGGGCGGCGCACATCCCGTCCTTGGGAAGTCCTTTGGCGAACTCGACGTTCTCGGCGATCCCGGCGTCCCGGGCCGCCTCCCCTCCCCGGTCGGTGACCTCGTAGCACAGGTCGCAGCGGAGGCCGAGCTCGTCCACCACCGCCCGCTTTATCTGGGCCAGCGACCCCTGGATGGCGGAGGGGGAGGCGTGGTGATCGAACAGGGCTGTGACCCCGGCCCGCAGGTGCTGCAGGCCCCCCACCATGGCAGACCAGTAGACGCCCTCCAAGTCCAGGGCCCGATCGAGCCGCCACCAAAGCCCCTCCAGGATATCCCCGAAGCTCTTGGGGGAGTAGTTTGGGAGGGATATCCCCCGGGCGAGGGAAGAGTAGAGGTGGGCATGGGCGTTCACGAGCCCCGGGGTGAGGAGCATGTTCTGGGCATCCAGCCGCCGGGCTCCCGGGACATCCGGGCTTGGGCCTTCCCCCACTGCCTCAATGCGACCATCCTCGATGACCACATAGCCCCGCTCGTGGTAGGTGCCAAAGAGATCAGCCATCCTGGCCTGCTCGATCACAAGGTTCATTTTTTCGTCCTAAATTGGAGAAAAGGGGCCGCCCGCTTTGGGCGGCCCCTCGGCCCACTCACTCCTCGGGCTCGCCCGGCCAGGGGCCGACCACGCCCTCCACCGCCCATTCCAGGGTGATGAGGGTGTCCACCGATGGCCACATCCCCTCCGGGATCACCAGGTTGCCCTTGCGGTCGTACACCGGACCCTGGAACGGGTCGAAGGTGACGCCTGGATCGGCCATTTGGTTGTATCGCGTCATCACCAGGTCGTAGGCGGAGATCTTGCCGAAGACCGGGTGGTCGATAACGCAAGCCTTGAGGTCGTCCTCGAAGACCGGGTTGATCATCATCCCCGGCTTGGCGCCCACCTCCACTGCCCCCTGGGAAAGCAGCCACCAGTAGTCCACGTGCTGCAGGTTCTTCGGGGTATAGACGCCGTCGTGGATCTTCTTCAGGAAGTCGCGGTAGATGGCCTCCCAGTGCACGAGCTGGCCGGAAACCACGTAGTCGGGTGCGAAGTCGTACATGGGGGAGTAGTGGCCGAAGCTGGGCAGGCCATGCTCGGCCGCTACCTGAACCACGGTGGGTGAGTCCTCGGTGAAGGCGAACACGTCACAGCCCTCGGCGATCAAGGCCTCGGCGGCTTCTTTGGCTGCGGCCGGGTTGAACCACTCGTAGATCCACTTCACGTGTACTTCGGCATTCGGGTTGACCTCGCGGGCTCCGATGGTGAACGCGTTGATGTGCCGCTTGACCTCCGGGATGGGGAACGCGCCCACGTACCCGATCTTTCCGGTCTTGGTAAGCGCCCCGGCCATGAGGCCGTTCAGGTAGTACACCTGGTAGAAGTCGGCCATGTAGGTCGCCATGTTCGGGGCCCGCTTGAACCCCGAGCAGTGGGCGAAGATCACGTCCGGGTGCCGCTGGGCAGCGGCGAGCGTCCCGTCCATGAACCCGAAGCTGGTGGCGAAGATGACGTTGCACCCCTGAGCCACAAGCTGGTCGATGAAGGTCTCCACCTCGCCCTCCGGCACGGATTCCACGTATAGCGTCTCCAGCCAATCGAATCCCTGGTCCACGATCTCGCGGGCCTCGTTGTGGGCGTGAGACCAACCGTAGTCCCCGATGGGGCCCACGTAGATGAACCCCGCCTTGATGTTCCCCTCTGCCAGCGCGGAAAGCCCGAGAAACGCCAGAGCCGCAAGTACAACAATTCCAATCCTCCGCATATCACCCTCCTTGATCCGAGAAAGTTTGTCCCTTGGGATCCGCTATGTGTGGAAGGCAGCTTCCCTCACTCTCACCCCCTTTCACTTCTCGCCCCGGGTGTAGGGAACCCCAAGGGCACCCGGAGCACCACGCCTTCTGCCACTGAGTCCGGCGATGGCCAATACCAGTATAGCGAACGCATAGGGCATGAGCTTGAGGAGCTCCGGCGGAAGCCACGCTTGCAATCGGTAGGAGAGGTGGTAAAGCGCCCCGAAGAAGAGCGACCCCCAGATGGCCTGCAAGGGGTCCCAGCCAGCGAAGATGGTGAGGGCGATCACGATCCACCCCATCCCCGCCGTCATCCCCTCGGTCCAGGAGGGCCGGTACTCCACGGACAGATACCCCCCTGCCACCCCGGCGAGCACCCCACCGAGGATCACCGCCAGGTACCGCACCAAAAACACGTTCACCCCCAGGGCATCCGCGGTGGCCGGGGATTCCCCTACAGAGCGAAGCACGATCCCCCAGCGGGTGCGGTAAAGCAGAAGCCACAGGACCACCGCGAGGACGAGCCCTATGTAGGTGAGGATGCTCTGGTCCTCAAACAGCATCGGCCCAAGGAGCGGGATCTTGGAGAGGCCCGGGACGGTGACACTGGGCAGGGGCTGCTTAAGGGGAATGCCTTCCCAGCCACGGCCGAGCAGCCCCGCCAGGCCCAAGCCGAACATGGTCAGGGCAAGGCCCGAGACGTACTGGTTGGCCCGGAGGGTCACGGTGAGGAAGGCGTGGATCAGGGCAGCCCCCCCTCCCACAAGGGCTGCCACGAGGATGCCCAAGCCTGGGTGCCCGGTGGACTGGGCCACGGCGAAGGCGGAGAAAGCCCCGAGCACCATCATCCCCTCCACGCCGAGGTTCACCACCCCGGCCCGCTCGGCGTAGATCTCCCCCAACGTCCCCCAGAGGAGGGGGGTGCCGAAGGCCAACGCCCTCCCTACGATCCCGATGAGCCAGCTTTGCCAGTCCATCGCTCCCCTTTAGGCAAGAGTCTCACCCGCCAGTACATGAGGGGCTCCACCCCGATGAGGAAAAACAGGATCAGCCCATTGAACACCCCTGTCACCTGGAACGGCATCCTGAGCACGGTCTTGATCACGTCCCCGGCCGCGAAGATGAGGCCGAAGAACAGAGAGGTCACAATCGCCACCCCGGGACTCCCCCGGGCCAACCAGGCCACGATGATGGCCGTGTAGCCGTACCCCATCGACACTTGGGTGGGTGAAAGGAGCCGATGGTGAATTCCGGCCACCTCCCCTACCCCTGCCAGACCGGCAAGCCCCCCGGAGAGAATCATCACCGCGAGGCTCACCCGTAGGAAGTTGATCCCGGCGTACCGAGCCGCCCCCTCGGACTCGCCCACCACTCGGATCTCGTAACCCAGGCGTGTCCTGTTCAGGATCAACGCTGCCAGGATCGCCGCCGCCACCCCGATCACCAAGGTGGGCCAGTGCACCCGGGAGAGGGGCAACGTGGGAAGCCAGGCGGCCTTGGGGAAGATGTCGGTATAGGCGAATCCCCGCATGGTCGGTCCCTTCCAGGGGCCATGGATGAGCCAATCAACGATGTAGATCATGATGTAGTTCATCATCAGCGTAGTGATGACATCGTTCACCCGCAGCTTTACCTTGAGGAAGGCGGGGATGATCCCCCAGACAGCGCCGGCGAGAAAGCCCGCCCCGAACATGGCCGGAAGCAGCCACGGCCCCGGGATCCCCGAGTACAGCGCCACCCCGGTTGCGGCCACCGCGCCGGCGAGGAGCTGCCCTTCTGCCCCGATGTTCCAGAACTGGGCGCGGAAGGCGATCACCAGCCCCACCCCACACAAAAGCAAGGGGATGGTGCGCCGCAGGATCTCCATGAGCCCGTAGCGGCTTCCCAAGGTGCTCTTTCCGATGGTAGCGTAGGCGTGCCAGGGATTGACCCCGTAGCCTGCGAAAATGATGGCCATGATTAGCAAGGCTGCGAGCACTGCCAGGACCGAGACCCCAATCACCACTGCTCGGGAGGGCGCGCGCCGGCGCTCTAAAATAAACGGCCCCACCCTCCTCATGACGGCTGCTCCTGTTGCCGGCGCTCGCCCGCCATCATGAGGCCGATCTCTTCGATCTTCGCCTCGGAGGCGGAGACGATCCCCATGATTTCGCCCCTGAACATCACGGCGATGCGGTCGGAAAGGGCCATAATCTCCTCCAAATCCTCTGAAACGAGGAGAACACCTACACCGGAATCCCTTTGCTTTATCAGGAGCTGCCGGATCTGTTCAGTGGCCCCCACATCCAGGCCATATGTGGGATGGGCTGCCACCACCAGCCCCGGCTGGCCCGAGAGCTCCCTGGCCAAAATCAGCCTCTGGATGTTCCCTCCGGAGAGGAGCTTGGCCGGGGTCCGTGGGGAGGGGGTCATAATGTCGTACTCCTCGATGACCCGTTTTGCGAAGGCGTGCACCTTCCGGAGCTGGAGGAGGGGGCCCCGGGAGAACGGAGGGCGGTGATGTTTTTTCAGGATCAAATTGTCTTCGATCGACATCCCGGGGACGATGCCCATGCGCAGGCGCTCCTCCGGGATATGGGCCACCCCGGCGTCGGCAATCCTGCGGGCGGACCGATTGGTGAGATCTTTCCCCAGAACGATGATTCGCCCGCGCTGAGCCCTACGCAGCCCGGTGATGACCTCCACCAGCTCTCTTTGCCCGTTTCCGGCCACCCCGGCGATGCCCAGGATTTCCCCGCGGCGCACGGTGAACGATACCCCGCGCAGGGCCGGGATCCCCCGGTCTGAGAGGGCGTGGAGGTCCTCCACCACCAAAGCCTCCTCCCCCGGACGGCATTCACCCTTGGACAGGCGGAACACCACCTCCCGGCCCACCATCATCCGGGCGAGGGACCCTTTGTCCGTCTCGGCCGTCGGCAGCGTGCCCACCACCTTGCCCCGGCGCATCACCGTTACCCGGTCGGCGACCTCCATCACCTCGGAGAGCTTATGGGTGATGAAGATGACCGCGTGCCCCTCCTGTTTCATGTGCAACAGCACCTTGAACAGCTCGGCCGTCTCCTGGGGGGTGAGGACGCTGGTTGGCTCGTCCAGGATCAGGATCTCCGCCCCACGATACAAAGCTTTGAGGATCTCCACCCGCTGCTGCTCCCCGGCCGAGAGCTGCCACACCCGCGCCCGCGGATCCACCGGAAGGCCGTAACGCTCGGAGAGCTCCTTGAGCCCCCGCTCGACCACCCGGGCCGGCTGCCAAAACGGCGTCCCGGCTAGGCCCAGGGCCACGTTCTCGGCCACGGTGTGGGGACGGACGAGCTTGAAGTGCTGGTGGACCATGCCGATCCCATGGGCAATGGCATCCCGGGGCGAGCGGATGTGAACTCGCTTTCCTTTGACGTAGATCTCCCCGGAATCGGGGCGGTACAGGCCGTACAGGATGTTCATCAGGGTGGTCTTTCCGGCTCCGTTTTCCCCGAGCAGGGCGTGGATCTCTCCGGCCTGCACCTCAAGGGAGACGTGGTCGTTGGCCACCACCCCGGGAAAGGTTTTCACGATGTCACGCATGACAAGCATGGGGGAAGTGTGGGAGGAAGCACGGACGAGGCCTTCCCCGTTTGTACCGGCCATGTTGGCGTTACTATAGTGCCGAGAAACCGAGCTGTCAAGTTGTCTTACAGACTGACATGTGATATATTGCTGGTTAAGGTGACGAGCGGATGCGTCTCAGGGGGATCAAGAGGTTTCACTACGCAAGAGACGTAGAGGAGGCCCTGTCCCTGCTCTCCGCCTACCAAGGTCGTGCCGCCCTCCTCGCCGGAGGGGTGGACCTGGCCCGGGCCGCTAGAGGCGACCTCGAAGGCCTGATAGACATCACCGGGATGGGGCTCTCCTACGTCCGCGAGGAGGGAGGGGGCTTGCGCATCGGGGCCACCACCACCCTCACCGGGATCCTGGAGAACAAGGCGGCCCAGGGGTACCTGGGTGGGTTTTTCTGCGAGGTGCTGCGGCAGGTGGCCGCTCCGCCCCTGCGCAACATGGCTACCCTGGGGGGCGCGGTGGTCTCCGCCCACCCTTGGGCCGACATCCCCACCGCCCTGGTGGCGCTTGGGGCCGAGGTCCGCTGGTCCGACGAGAAAGGGGAACACCGAGCTTCGGTGGAGGAGCTTTGGCAAGGGCAATTCCGCAAAATATTTAGGAATGCGGTGCTCACCGAAATCAGGCTCCCGGCTTGGGAGGGGGCATTTGCCTTCGAGAAGTTGTCCCGCTCAGCTTGTGACATCGCCCTCCTCAACTGCGCCTGCGGCCTGGGAATCGAGGACGGGAAGATCGCCTGGGCCCGGGTGGCGGTCGGTGCCACCCCCAGGCGGGGCCGGCGCCTCACTTGGCTTGAGGATTTTCTGGTTGGGAACCAGCCGGGGGAAGGGCTGTGGCGGGAGGTGCGCGACCGGGTGGAGGCTCAGGTGGAGGTGAGCTCGGACCGACGGGCAAGCGGGGCCTGGCGCAAGGCCGTCGTCGGGCCTCTTGTCGCCCGTACCCTCAAGCGGGCTGCGGAAAAGATGGGTGACGCGTGACGGATGCGAAGATGAAGATTTATTTCGAATTGAATGGTGAGCAGCAATATGTGGATATTGAGCCCGGGGAGTCGCTCCTTTCCCTCCTCAGGCGGCTGGGGATGAAGTCGGTGAAGCAAGGCTGCAACACCGGCGATTGTGGGGCCTGCACCGTGCTCGTGGATGGCCGGGCAGTGCGGTCCTGTATCACCTTCGCCGCCAAGGTGCGCGGCCGGAGGGTCACCACCTTGGAGGGGTTGGGAAGCCCCGGCGACCTCCACCCCTTACAGGAGGCGTTCCTGGAGGCCGGGGCTGTGCAGTGCGGCTTCTGCACCCCGGGGATGATCCTCACGGCCTACGAGCTCCTTTCGAAAAATGACAATCCCACTCCCGAGGAGGTCCGGGCCGCGATCTCCGGGAACCTGTGCCGCTGCACCGGCTACCGGAAGATCGTGGATGCGATCCTCCTTGCCGCCAAGTGGAAGAGGGAGGGCCGATGGAGGTAGTGGCAGAGCGCAAACGAACTTCGGTGGTCGGAAAAAACGTGCGTAAGGTGGATGGGGTGGTGCTTGTATGTGGCCGGCCCAAGTTCACCCTGGACGTGGACCTCCCGGGGACGCTCGTAGGGAAGATCCTCCACTCGCCCCATGCCCACGCGGAGATCGTCTCCATTGACACCTCCAAGGCCGAGGCCCTGCCCGGCGTCGCCTGCATCCTCCACCATGGAAACGTCGAGCGGATCCCCTACACCACCGCCGGACAGGGGTGGCCGGAGCCATCTCCGTACGACAGCTTTCTGTTCGACCGCAAGGTCCGGTTCGTGGGGGACCGGGTGGCCGCCGTGGCGGCTGAGTCCGAGGAGGTGGCCGAGGAGGCCCTGCGGCTGATCCGGGTGGAGTATAAGGTGCTCCCGGCCGTGTTCTCGCCGGAGGAGGCCCTGGCCGATGGCGCCCCGGTGATCCACGACGAGGAGGACGCAACCGGCATCCACGACGCGCAGCATAACATCGCCGCGGCGGTGGACATCCCGGTGGGAGATATCGAGCGGGGCTTTTCCGAGTCCGACGTGGTGGTGGAGGCGACCTGCGAAATCCCCTACTCCCAGCACACCCCTATCGAGCCCCACTGCACAGTCGCTTATTTCGACGAGGAGGGGCGCCTTGTGATCCGCACCTCCACCCAGGTGCCGTTCCATGTGCGCCGGATCGTGGCCCGGGCTCTGGGCCTTCCCATGGAGAGAATTCGGGTGATCAAGCCCCGGATCGGCGGGGGGTTTGGGACCAAGCAGGAGATCGTCCTGGAGGACGTGGCCGCGGCGTTGGCCCTTAGGACCGGGCGGCCGGTGGTGATGGTCTATACCAGGGAGGAGGAGTTCGTCTGCGCCCGAACCCGCCATCCCATGCGGGTGCGGGTGAAATTGGGCGCGAAAAAGGACGGCACCCTCCACGCCATCGAAATGGAGGCCACCTCCAACACCGGAGCCTACGGGGCGCATGCCCTCACTGTGCTCTCCAACGTGGGCTCCAAGACCCTGCCCCTTTACAACAAGGCACCACACCTCCACTTCCACGGGAAGGCGGTGTACACCAACCTCCCGGTGGCCGGGGCCTACCGGGGGTACGGGGCGACCCAAGGGTACTTCGCCCTCGAGGTGGCCATGGACGAGCTGGCCGAGCGTCTTGGCATGGACCCCATCGAGCTCCGGCTCAAAAACCACATCCGGGCCGGGGAAACTTCCCCCATCTTTGAGAAGATCGGCGAGGGCAGGGAGGGAAAGCCCATGGTGGTGCGCTCCTGCGCCCTGGAGGAGTGCCTCAAGGTGGGCGCAGAGAGGATCGGCTGGTACGAGAAGCGTAGCCGCAGGCGCCGGGAGGGCCGCTGGGCCTACGGGGTGGGCATGGCCTGTGCCATGCAGGGCTCGGGGATCACCGGGATCGACATGGGAGCCGCCACAATCCTGATGAACGAGGACGGCTCCTTCCGGCTTTTGGTCGGGGCCACCGACCTCGGAACCGGCTCGGACACAATCCTCGCCCAGATCGCCGCCGAGGTCCTCGGGGTCCCGGTGGAGAGGATCGTGGTTTATTCCTCCGACACGGACCTCACCCCGTTCGACGTGGGGGCCTACGCTTCCAGCACCACCTATGTGTCGGGCACGGCGGTGCTCAAGGCGGCCGAAGAGGTGCGCCGCCAGATCCTGGAGGTGGCGGCCGGGATGCTGGAGGAGCCGCCTGAAGACTTGGAGCTTTCCGGCGAGCAGGTGGTAAGCAAGAAGACCGGGAAGTCCGTGAGCCTATCCGAGGTGGGCCACCAAGCTACCTACGTGGTGGACCAACACCAGATCGCCGCCACGGCCTCTTTTGTCCCCCCGGAGTCCCCACCGCCGTTCACCGCCTTCTTCTGCGAGGTAGCGGTGGATACCGAGACTGGGGTGGTGCGGGTGCAGCGCTTCGTGGCCGCGGCCGACTGCGGGGTTCCCATTCATCCCAAACTCGCCGAAGGGCAGCTTGAGGGGGCGATCGTGCAGGGGATCGGCCACGCCCTCACCGAGGAACTTTTGTTCTCCGATAAAGGACGCTGTCTGAACGCGAACCTGTTCGACTACAAGATCCCCTCTTCTCTGGATGTCCCCCACATCGAGGTGGTGTTGGTGAAGTCAGAAGAGCCCACCGGCCCGTTTGGGGCCAAGTCCATCGCCGAAGTTGGGATCAACGGCCCGCTTCCGGCCATCTCGAACGCCATCTACCACGCGGTGGGCGTGCGCCTGAAGCGTGCGCCATTTACCCCCGAGCGGGTGCTGGCTGCCCTGCACCGAGACGGATGAGGGACGAAATGTAACGGTCATCACTTGACGCCCCCCTTATGCAACCGTAAACTAAGGGTAACGGAGTGTCGAAAGGGCAAACCCGGGGCAACCCGGGGGCGCAAAGCCGACGGGCCTCTGAGTGAGGCGGCCGGGCTGCCGAAACACTCCCAATGTGAAACACTTGCATTGGGGGTGTTTTTCTATGAGGAAGTCGTTGCTCTTGCTGGTAGGTGTGTTGCTTTTGGGATCTGTGGGTCTTGCTGCCGGAGTCCAACAACCCACCCATGTTTACTGGAAGATCGATGGCTGTTGGATCACCCTAAAGGTCCATGATGACGTAGACCTGGGTACCGTTTCCGGGCCTTGGAATGAGGGTGACTACATTGAAGACACGGATGGGAACAGGATCGAGATCCTTACCAACTGTTCCGATTGGATGCTGAGCCTAGCCCGTGATTGGGATCCGCCCTCCGGATACTCTGGCGATGGGCTCGCAGACTTTTACACCTGGTTTGTTGACAATGGCGGCGGTTACCATTCGATAGCTGATGGGTGGGATAAGCCTAACAACGGGGAAGGTGACATCGCAAAAGGGCTGCCCGGACTCCACTGGTTTGAAATGGGCTATCGGTACGTGCTTGACTACGATGATATCCCAGGCGACTATAAGGTGACTCTCACCTATACGGTAACGACGCCGTAGACACTGGAACCAATTAAAAGGCTGCTAAGGAAGCGCCCCCTAGGAAGGACTCAGATTAAGGTGCCCTTTTGTAGGGGGCGCTTTTGTGTTTACCTGTACGGGTTACCTACGCGATCATCACGCTCTACCCTGGTTTTCCCTCCGGGGGCCGGAACACCTGCTTTCGGTAGTAGCGCAGCTCTTCCAGTGAACTCAGGATGT
>JAGGRX010000155.1 GCA_021159405.1 Candidatus Bipolaricaulota bacterium
CATGTCCAAGGATTGCGGGGAACTAAGTCAAGAGACGCTCGAGTTTCACCGGGCGATCCGCTCCCTCGTCGAGGAGCTGGAGGCGATCGATGCCTACCAGCAGCGGGTAGACGCAACCCAGGACGAGGAGCTCCGGCGAATCCTCGCCCACAACCGAGACGAGGAGGTGGAGCATGTAGCCATGCTCCTGGAGTGGATTCGCCGAAGGAACCCAGTCTTCGCCCGCGAACTTTCTGAGCAGCTCTTCCGCGAGGGCCCGATCGGACACGAAGCTTAGATGCAAATCCGGCCGGTGTGGTTCGATTCCCTGGGCGCCAAGTCCATGTGTGTGCTCGTACGCACCCCCGACCTCGCCTTGCTCATCGACCCCGGGGCGGCCATCATGCAACCTGGGTATCCAGCGCCGGATGAGCTCAAGCTCTACTACCTCGCCCTCGCCAGCGAGGCTCTACGCCGGGCTGCAAAGGAAGCCACCCATGTGGTCATCACCCACTACCACTACGATCACTTCCGCCCGGACATGCCAGAGGTTTATCAAGGGAAGACGTTGTGGATCAAGGATCCCAACCGCTGGATCAACCGCTCCCAGTGGGGCAGGGCCAGGGATTTTCTTGCTGTACTCGCCGAGGTAGAGGGTTGGTCCCTGAAGGAAAGGCCGCCAGAACAGGGGGACTACCCCGATCCGGTGGAGTCCCTGCCTTTGGCCTCCCGGACAAACCGTCGGGAGGACCTCCTCAGAAAATGGCGAAAGCGCTTTCTAGGACTTGCCCGCATGTGGCAGAAGGGCCCTTGGGTGGATGAGGACTCCTTCGGGGGTCGGATCGCCTTCGCCGATGGGCGCACCTTCCGGGTGGGAGAGACCATCGTCCGCTTCACCCACCCCCTGTTCCACGGGGTGGAGTATGCCGGTCCTGGCTGGGTGCTCGGGGTGGTGGTGGAGCATGGAGGCAAGAAATTCCTCTATTCCTCTGACCTTCAGGGCCCGGTGATCGAGGACTACGCCGCCTGGATCGTGGAAGAACGGCCGGATGCCCTGATCCTGGACGGGCCAGCCACCTATCTTCTCGGCCCCTTCCAGTCAAAGGCGAACTTGGAGCGGGCGATCGGAAACTGCGCCACTTGCGTGCGGGGGGCAGGGGCGGAGCTTGTCGTAGTGGACCACCACCTCACCCGGGAGCCCAAGTTCAGGGAAAAGGCGGGCGAGGCCTTCTCAGCTGGGGCGATCACCGGGGCCGAGCTCTTCGGAATCTCGCCCCTGACCGATCGTCTGGTCAGCTGGAGGGAAACCGGGGAACTGGAAAGGGTTTTGAAGCTTGCCGCCTCTAGGGAACTAGAGCTAGAGTTGTTGGAGCCACCTTGCCTCTCCTTTTGAAGTCCTCAGCCCGTCCGCCTTCCTTGCCAGCGGTGAGTGGACTTTGATAGTGTTAAACTGTGGCCCGGTGTGTCTTGATATATGCGGTGTCTATGGCCATATGGGGCGTGGCAGCCCTAGGGGTGGAGCTATCGGGGTGGACTGACTCTGTTCTATCATTGTCAGTAGGGGCTGCTGAGTTGTCCTGGAACGCTACGATCCATTTGGATCTGGATCTCACTTCTGAGCTCTCCAGCTACCTTCAAATTAGGCTGGAGGATGCCGAGCTGGATCGTCTCATCGCCCAGGCGAGCTGGTACGACCGGCCCCTGCGCCTGCAGGGAAGCTGTGAATTCAAAGGAGGGGACTTCTACAAGGCAAAGGGTGAGTTTCGCTATTGGGAAGATCCCTGGAGCGTGAAACTGACTGGGGAGCTCCCGGAGGGGGAATCCCCTACCACCGTCCTGCAGGGGAATTATGACGACGACACATTAGAGGCGGAGTTTGAATTGTCTTGGGAGGAGATGGCTTTTTCCGAGCTCGAGGCCTACCTAGACCTTCCCGCCGTTTTGGATTGGCGAACCAGGTGGACGCTCGATTTGGAGGCAGAGCAGACCCCCTCGCTGGGAGGCCGGGCTTACGGCCCGGTCCCCTGGGGGGAACTTACCTTTTACTGGGAGGACTTCGCCCTCAGCCAGATCAGGTTCCAGTGGGAAGGAGAGAAAGGAGGTTGGCAACACGAACTTTATTTAGATTGGGTCATCGGTGAGGATCCAGAGCTGGATGTAGACAGCGTCTTCTACCTGGACGAGCAAACCGGGTACGGGCTGAGCGTCAAGGCCACCGGCCTCTCTTCCCTTGTCCTGAAAAAGCTCTCGCCATTCGTCTTCGGGACGGGTTGGAAGCTCGCTTTGGATCTCGTTGATCAGGAGATTTCCCTCCGCGCCAGCCGCGAGTTTGAAGACGCTGAACTTGGTTGCGATCTCGTCTGGGGAGAGGATGGCTTGGAGGGGGAACTGTGGCTGGATTTTTTTCTGGGGGACGTGGAGCTGACCGAGGGACTCTCCTGGGAAGAAGGGATCCTAGATGAGCTTTCCCTGGAGCTGTACTTAGAATTTTAAGGCCCGCTGTCTAGCCGCGACCTTCCTGTGGCAAAATAATTTATGCAAAAGGAACTCGGAGGAGGTGATAGCTGTGCGAAGGAGTAAGGCTTTGTTGGCGGTGATGATGGCTCTGGTGCTGGTGGCTGGCGTCGCCCCCCTGGCGCTGGCCAAGAAGGGCGGCTCCGGGGTCTCCGTCAAGGCCCGAGTGGGGGGACAGATCGTCCTCGAGATCGCAAGCGGCCAGGAGATCAGCTTCGAGGTGGACCCCCTCACAAACCCTGAGGACACAGCGGAGACGGAGCTGTTGGTTCGCACCAACGCCCCCCGTTACTCCATCGTGGCCGAGTTCAGCGACTTCCTCATCGGGGACTACGACCTCATCAAGAACGAGAAGTTCTTCGTCCGCTCCAAGGCTCCGGGAAGTGGCCAAGCTCTCGAGGATTGGACCGTGCCCAAGGGGCAGCTCACCATCCTGAAGAACGAGGACGGCCTCACCGCAGGGGAGACCACGGTGGTGGAGTACAAGCTGACGGTGGACTTCACAGTCCCCCCTGGAGAGGGGAAGCTGCAGGTAGTGTTTACTGCGGTGCCCGCCTTTTAGGGGAGGTGAGATAGGATGAGGAAGCTGATCGCAATTGTTGCCGTTACAGCGCTGCTAGGAGTCCTCGCCACCCCAGCTGGGATCTCGGTGTTCCCGCTGGTCCAGGAGCTCCTGCTTCCGCCCGGGACATCCTACAGCAACACCATCCAGGTGGAGAACGTAAGCGAGGAACCGGTGAAGATCACCGTCCAGGTCGTGGGGTTCATGGCTCCCGAGGGGATCCCCCAGTTCCTGGATCCCGCTCAAGATCGCTACCCCTTCAGTGGCAAGGACCTGCTCACCATTGAGCCCGCACAACAAGAGGTGCTGCCAGGAGAGACGGCCACGTTCCACTACACCGTGACCATGCCCGCCGACCTTGACCCCTATGGTGGCAGATACCTGGCTGCTGTGTTCCGGGCCGAGCCCGTAGAGGTTGAGGCCGGGGCGCAGGTGGTGGTAACCGCCCAGGTGGCATCCTTGTTTCTCATCGATCCCGGTGGGGAGGCTGCTCCCCATCTCAAAGCCGCCGATATCAAGGCCTATCCCAGTGTGGATGACCCCCACAAGATCGTGCTGGAAGCCCTGGTAACCAACGACGGCAACCTTCACATCAGCTCGGACCAGATACGAGGCTACGTTTACATCACGGATGAGGACGGCTATGTGGTGGACGAGTTCGCCGCTCACACCCACACCGTGCTCCCGGGCAACGCCTACATCCATCGGGAGGTGTGGCAAGCCCCTCAGGACCTACCCAGTGGTAAGTACTATCTGCACCTCGGCCTGGTGCTGTTCGCCCCCGATCCGGAACACCCTCAACACCTGTTCATCACCGCGCCGATTACCCTCAAGTTCTAAGAGGCTATGTGAGGGGGGCGGGTGAACCGTCCCCCTCACCACGTCTAAAACGTCTTCTTCCTGTGGAACAACCTAACCGAGGAGGTGAGGTAAGAGGTAGGAGGCTGTTAGCAGTAACGTTCACCGCAGTGCGGCGTTTTAGGGGAGGTGGTGTAGGATGAGGAAGCTGATAGTAGTAGTTGTTGGCCTTGCAGCCCTGGTAGGAGTCTTAGCCACCGCCACTGGGATCTCCCTATCCCCTTTGCTTACCGACATCGTGCTTCCACTGGGCGCCACTTACTCGGACGCGATCTACATCACCAACACCGGGGACAAGCCAATGGTCGTTAGTGCCCAAGCCGTAGGTTACATCATGGAGGACGGCGTGCCCCGATTCCTGGATCCGGCTAAAGACACCTACCCCTACAGCGGCAAGGACCTGCTGACGATAGAGCCGGCCGAGCTCACCGTCCAGCCTGGGGAGGGCGTGACTTTCACCTACCGGCTGAGCATGCCGGAGGATCTGACCCCTTACGGGGGAAGGTACGTGGCCGCCGTGTTCTGGGTGAAGCCGGAAGCGGAGTCCGAGGCCCAGGTGATGGTGTCGGCCCGGGTGGCGTCGTTGTTCCTCATCAACCCAGGGGGCGATGTCGCGCCCCACTTGAAGTTCGAGAACCTCAAAATCTACCAATCCCCCATCCACCCCCGCACCGTCGTCTTGGAGGCCCAGATAACCAACGACGGCAAGGTGCACCTTAACTCGGATCAGGTGGCGGGGCGTGTTTTTGTTACCGATGAGGACGGCTATTTCCTCGACGAGTTCAACTTCTGCGCCCACCACATCATCCTGCTCCCGGGCAACGTGCGCGTTTGGCAAACCACCTGGGAGGTGCCGGAGGACCTGCCCAGCGGGGTATATCAGTTCCACCTGGACATCCTGGTGTTCGGGCCGGCAGGCACTGAGCCCCAGCGGTATCTCTTCTCAGCCCCGGTAGAACTGAACTTCTGAGGTTGGAGGGGCAAGCTGGGAAAGGGGGCGGCGTCAGCCGTCCCCGCCCTTTATGGTCCAGGTGGTGCCGGTGGGCGTGTCACGGAGCTCGACGCCAAGTTCGGCCAGCCGGGCCCGGATCCGGTCGGCCAGGGCAAAATCCTTTTGCTTTCTCAGCTCGGCCCGGAGCTCGATGAGGAGGCCGATGAGCTCCTCGGTAAGCCCTTCCGCCCGCGGTCTTTCCACTTGAAACAGCCCCAGGGGCTCGGCGAGCTTGCGCACCAAGGCCGCGGCCGCTCTTACCCCGGCAGGATCACCGCCCGCCTGCCTGAATCGATGCGCTGCCCCCACGATCTCCTGCAGGGCGCCGATCGCCCCGGCGGTGTCGAAATCGTCGGAAAGCCGGGCATGAAACTTGTCCTCAAGCGAGGAAAGCTCGACCGAAAAGGCCTCGGGAATCTCGCCCTCCTCGGGCAGCGACTCCGCCTCCCACAGGAAGTCGTACACCCCCTCCACCGCCCGCTTGGCCTCACTCAAGGCCGCGTCCGAGAAATCCAGGGGCTTTCTGTAGGCGCGGGTGAGGTAGAAGTAGCGCACTGCCTCCGTCCCGTATCTCTCCACCACGTCGCGGGCGTAGGCGAAGTTTCCTAAGGACTTGGCCATCTTCTCCCCCCGCACGGTGAGCATCCCGTTGTGGAGCCAGATCCTGGCGAAGGGCTTTTCGGTGAGGGCCTCGGCCTGGGCGATCTCGTTCTCGTGGTGGGGAAAGATGAGGTCACTTCCCCCGGCATGGATGTCGAAAGGCACCCCCAGGAGATCCATGGCCATCACTACGCACTCGGTGTGCCAGCCAGGGCGCCCCTCCCCCCAGGGGGAAGGCCACTTGGGCTCCCCGGGCTTGGCCGCCTTCCACAGGGCGAAGTCCAGGGGATCGCGCTTTTTTTCGTCCACCGCGATCCTGGCCCCGGCCTTGAGCTCCTCCAACACCTTCCCAGAAAGCTTTCCGTACTCGGGGAAGCTGGCCACCGAAAAGTAGACGTCCCCATCCACCACGTATGCGTGGCCCTTTTCGATGAGTTTTTCGATGAACTCCACCATCTTTGCGACGTACTCGGTGGCCTTGGGGGAGTGGGTGGGGCGGTTCACCCCCAGCCTTTCCAGGTCACGGAAGTACTCCTCGGTGTAGCGGGCGGCGATCTCGCTTGCGGGGACGCCCTCCTCCCGGGCACGGTTTATGATCTTGTCGTCCACGTCGGTGATGTTCTGGACGTAGATGACCTCCCTTCCCTGGGACTTAAGGTACCGCCGCAGGGCGTCGAACACGATGAACGGGCGGGCGTTGCCGATGTGGATGAGGTCGTAGACGGTGGGGCCGCACACGTACATCCTCACAGTGTCACTCGAAAGTTCCTCCAGCCGGCGCGATAGCGTGCTGTAAAGCTGCAACCCCACCACCTCCTTTTCCCATAGTGTAGAGAGAGCCATGCGCCCCCACAAGAACCAGGTTTCCAGCGCCAGCGTAGAATGGGACCATGGATGCCCTCTCGATTCTGAAGGTGGTGGGGCTTTCGGCAGCGCCGGTGGCTGAACTCCGCGGGGGGCTGCCGCTTGCGCTCTCCCTGGGGATCCATCCGGCGGCTGCCTACCTGCTTTCGGTCGCGGGGAACCTCCTCCCCGTGCCCTTTCTCCTGTGGGGACTGTCTCGGCTCCTTGCGCTCCTTCCCCGGCTTCCCGAAAGGTGGCGGGGGCCCGTCGAGCGCTACCTGGCCTGGCAGAGAAAAAGACATGCCCGGAAGTTCGCCCGCCTGGGGGACGTGGCGCTGGTTTTGGTGGTGGCGGTGCCGCTTCCGGCCACCGGGGCCTGGACCGGGTGTCTCCTCGCCACCCTCCTCGGAATCCCGCCGCGCCGGGCCTTCCCCCTCATTACACTTGGGGTCCTCCTGGCCGGGGGGATCGTGCTAGCCGCGAGCCTGGGCCTCTTCGCGCTCCTTTAGCGGGACGAGGACGATCTCGTCTCCACGGGCCTCGACACGTACCGTGTCCCCCTCCTGCACCTGCCCGTCCACGATGAGCTTGGCCAGGGGGGATTCCACGTGGTGGCGGATGGCCCGGGCCATGGGCCGGGCCCCATAGTGGTAGTCATACCCTTCCCGCACCAGGAGGTCCAGGGCCTCATCTGAGACCTCAAGCCGGATCCCCTGCTCGGAAAGGCGCTCCCCCAGGGCAGACAGCTTCCTCCGCGCGATCTCCCGCACTGCCTCAGGCCCAAGCGGTCGGAACACCACCACCTCGTCCAGTCGCCCGAGGAACTCGGGGCGGAAGCGCTGCCTTAGGGCCTCCCGCACGTTCCTTTCGGCCTCCTCAAAGGAGGCGGCAGTCTGAAAATGCTCCGAGCCCACGTTGGAGGTCATGATGATCAGGGTGTGGCGGAAGTCCACGGTGCGGCCGTGGCCGTCGGTGAGGCGGCCCTCGTCGAGGAGCTGAAGCAGGAGGTTCATCACCTCGGGGTGGGCCTTTTCGATCTCATCAAGCAGGATCACCTGATAGGGCCGACGCCTTACTGCCTCGGTGAGCTGTCCCCCCTCCTCGTAGCCAACGTACCCCGGAGGGGCGCCGATGAGCCGGGCCACGGCGTGCCTTTCCATGTATTCGGACATGTCGATCCGAAGAAGGGCCCGCTCGTCCCCGAACAGGGCCTCGGCCAAGGCCTTGGCGAGCTCGGTCTTACCGACCCCGGTGGGCCCGAGGAACAGGAACGTGCCCAGGGGGCGGCGGGGATCCGAGAGCCCGGCCCGGGCCCGCCTGACCGCCTCGGCCACCGCCCGCACCCCCTCTTCTTGGTCCACCACCCGGGCGTGCAGCACCTCCTCCAGGCGGGAAAGCCTGTCCCGCTCCTCCTCCAGGAGCCGCCGCACCGGAATCCCGGTCCACAGGTGCACCACCTCGGCGATCTCCTCCGGGGTGACCTCAGGCGATTCCCCGTCTGGGCGGGTGGCCTTGAGTCGGGCCGCGGCCTCGTCCACCAGGTCCACTGCCTTGTCGGGGAGGAAACGCCCCGAGATGTAGCGGTCGGAAAGTTTCGCCGCCGCCTCCAGGGCGGCATCTTGAATCTTCACCCGATGGTGCTCCTCGAGCTTGCCCTTAAGCCCCCGCAGGATCTCCACCGTCTCCTCAGTCGTGGGCTCCCGCACGTAGACCTGGGCCAGCCTCCGCTCGAGCGCCGGGTCCCGCTCCACATGCCTTCTGTACTCGTCCAGGGTGGTGGCCCCGATGAGGCGGAGCTTTCCCCTGGCCAGGGGTTCCTTGAGGAGGTTAGCCGCATCGATGGCCCCCTCGGCACCGCCGGCACCCACCACGGTATGGAACTCGTCGATAAACAGGATGATCCGGCCCTGGGAGGCCTCCACCTCTCGCAGGACCGCCTTTACCCGTTCTTCGAACTCACCGCGGAACTTGGAGCCCGCCACGAGCGCCCCCATGTCCAGGGCGACGATCTCCTTGTCCCGCAGGGCCTGAGGCACCTGTCCTTGGACAATCCGTTGGGCCAGCCCCTCCACGATGGCGGTCTTCCCCACCCCGGGTTCCCCCACCAGGACCGGGTTGTTCTTCCGCCGGCGCAAAAGACGATGGCGGTCTTCCCCACCCCGGGCTCCCCCACCAGGACCGGGTTGTTCTTCCGCCGGCGCAAAAGCACCTGGATCACCCGCTGCAGTTCCTCCTCCCGGCCCACCACCGGATCGAGCTCCCCCCGGCGGGCCATTTCGGTGAGGTTCACTCCATATTTCTTCAGGATCTGGTAGCGTTCCTCCGAAGAGGGGGAGTCCACCCGCTGGGCACCCCGCACCCGGTGCAGGGCGGAATACACGGCATCCGGGGTGATCCCGTGGCGGGCAAGGAGTTTTACCAACTCAGGATCGGGATCCCGGGCGATGGCAATGAGGAGGTGGTCAACTCCCACGTATTCGTCCCGCAGGCGCTTGGCTTCCGCCTCGGCGGCCTGAAACACCTCGTCCAAGCGCGGCGTGATGTAGATGGTTTGCAGGGCCGCCCCCTCCACCCGGGGCCGGGAGGCCAGGACCCGGTCCAGGTCCCAGAGGAGCCGGGGGATGTCCACCCCCATGGCCTTGAGGATCTCCTGCCCCACACCTTCCTGGGCGGCGAGCACCCGCAGGAGGTGCTCCACATCCAGCTGGTTGTGGTGAAGGCTGCGCAAAAGTTCCTGGGCCGCGTGCAAGGCCTCCTGCGCCCCCTTCGTCAACCGATCGAACCGGATCATCAACCCCCCTCCAGAGTTAGCAGTCTCATATCTTCGCTGCTAATTATACCGGAGAAGGGAGGTGGGGCAAGGGGTTGGGCAGTTGCGCTTGGTGCGGTATATTGAGCCCTATGGCCGAGGAGACTCAGGAGAGGCTTGAGATCCAGGAGCTCCTAAGGCGCCACCCGGCCGAGGTCGCGGAGATCCTGGCCGCGCTGCGGGAAGAGGAGGCGGTGGAGCTCCTCAGGAGGCTTTATCTCAGGCGGGCGGCCGCCGCCCCCCTGGGGGAGATGGACCCGGAGGAGGCGGCACGGCTTTTGGCCGAGCTCAACCGGGATGAGGCGGTGCAGATCCTGTCGCGCATGGATCCTGACGATGCGGTGGACCTCCTCGCCGAGCTTCCCAAGGAGACCGTCCAGGACATCTTGAGGCGCCTTGAGGAGCGCGAGGCCAAGCAACTTTCAGAGCTTCTCTCCTATCCCCCGGACACCGCGGGAGGGCTCATGTCCCCGGAGGTGGTGGCCCTGCCGCAGGACATGTCCTGTCAGGAAGCGATTGAGACCTTGCGGCGGGTGGCCGAGGAGACGGAGACCGTATATTACGCCTATGTAGTGGACGAAGACCGCCGCCTCGTGGGGGTCCTCTCCCTGCGGGATCTGGTGTTCGCCCGACCGGAGGCCCCCATCCGCCAGGTCATGCGCACCGACGTCGTGGCCCTTCCGGAGGACATGGACGTAGAAGAGGTGGCCCGCACGTTCGACAAGTACAACTTCCTCGCCCTGCCGGTGATCGACAAGGAGGGCAGGCTCCTCGGGATCGTCACCGTGGACGACGTCATCGACGTCATCCGGGCCGAGGACACCGAGGACATGTACAAGCTCGCCGGTGCGCCGTTGGAGGAGCGGGTGGACACCCCCTGGTGGCGCTCGCTTCGCCTCAGGCTCCCTTGGCTCTACCTCAACCTCCTCACCGCTTTCCTGGCCGCCTCGGTGCCGGCGATCTTCGAGTCAACCATCGCCCGGGCCACCGCGCTGGCCGCGTTCATGACCATCATCTCGGGCCAGGGGGGGAACGCCGGCATGCAGGCGATCACCATTGTCACCCGGGGGATGGCCTTGGGAGAAGTGCCTAAGGGCAAGGGGTGGCGCATCCTATTGAAAGAGGTGATTTTGGGATTGCTGAACGGGATCCTGGTGGGGCTGGTGGTGGGCCTGGCGGCTTTTTTGTGGAAGGGGAACCCCTGGCTGGGGCTGGTGGTGTTCCTGGCGATGGTGCTGAACATGTTGAACGCCGGGGTTATGGGAGCGGTGATCCCCCTCTCACTCAGGGCCCTGGGACTGGATCCGGCCCTCGCCTCGTCCATCTTCCTCACCACCTTCACCGACACCCTGGGGTTCCTGTTCACCCTGGGCTTGGCCTCCTTGTTCATGGACAAGCTATGAACAGGGCCCTTTTATACCCAGTGAGCTTGATCCTCATTGTGCTGGTGGCCGGCTTCACGCCGGTTGCCCCTTGGCTCAGGGCCGCAGGCGGGGCGGTTCTGTTTACGCTGTGGCTGTACGGGCTTTTGGGTGCGGCCGGGGATAGTCGCAGCGTAGGATACCTTCCGGGCCATGCCCTGCTGTTTCTGGGGCTCGGGCTCGTGGGCGCCAAAGCGGCCCTATGGGCGTGGCTTGCCGTTCCCCTGTTGACCGTGGCCTTGGACCTTGCCCTTCGGGCCGGCCGGCGCTTTTTAGGAGCTTCCATTTACGTTATACTGTGGCTCGACCTTTTCGCTTCGGTGCACCAGCTTGTGGCACTCGGACGGGGGCTGACAGGACCAGCGCTTTGGGCTTGGAGCACCGGAGTAGGGGTGTTCGCAGCCTTGTTTGTCGGGCTCGGGGCCTTGCGGATCGTCCGCACCCCCACCCTAGCGAAAAATGAAACGAAGGGACGAGCTGACTAAAGCGAAAAGAGAGGTGATGGCATGATAGCTTTGGCCCAAGTCGGAGGGGACGCCCAAACCAGCCAGTCTTTGATCTCACTGGTCATCCTGCTGGTCGTGTTCGCCGCCATCTTCTACTTCCTTCTCATTCGCCCTCAGCGGCAGAGGGAGAAGGAACACCAACAACTTCTCTCCTCCCTCAAGCGAGGGGACCGGGTGGTCACCGCTGGTGGGATCCACGGCACGATCGAGAAGATCGATGAGGGCACGGTGGTCCTGTCCCTGGAGGAAGGGGCGAAGATCCGCATTTCCAAGTCCAGCATCGTGGAGAAGGTGAAGAAGTAAGGAGGGGGGATGAAGAGAAGCAACTGGATCCGCCTTGGCTCGGTCCTTGCCGTTTTGTTCGCCGCAATCGGTCTCCTTTATCCATTCTGGCCCATCCAAGACGTGCTCAAGCTGGGGCTCGACCTCCAAGGTGGGGTGCGCCTGGTGCTGGAGGCCAAGAACTTGGAACAGATGTCCGAATCCCAGCGCAAGGACGTGGTGGACCGCATCGTCACCATCCTGCAGCAACGTGTGGACCAGTACGGCCTTGCCAACGTGGAGATCCGCCCCTTGGGGCAGAGCCGCATCGAGGTGAAGATCCCTGGGGCTCAGGACCCGGAAAAAGCCAGGCAGCTGATCGGTCGCACCGCCCTGCTGGAGTTCAGGAAGGTGATAGATGTGGCGACCAATCCCGACGACCTCGTCAAGACCGATCCCACCCAGGAGATCCTGCCGGATAACGATGGCACCCATTACTACTTGGTTGAGGGCGAGCCTATGGTGACCGGGGACGTGCTGGATAACGCGGAGGTGCGCACCTCGACCGATCCCAGAAATCCCGGGCTCTACATCGCCCTTAAGTTCAACCGGGCTGGGGCGGAGCGATTTGCAGAGGCCCTGAGACGGCTTCAGGTGAACGACCGGTTGGCCATCGTCTTGGACAACGTGGTGTATTCCGCTCCCTTCATCTCCGAGTCCGCCAAGCAGGCGGCCCAGCGGGGCTGGCGTGAAGTTCAAAGCTCACTCACCATCACCGGCAAGTTCACGTTCGACCAGGCCAAGCTCCTGGCGGTGGTGCTCCGCTCGGGTGCACTTCCCACCGAGGTGGGGGTATTGGAGGAGCAGACCGTAGGCCCCACTTTGGGGTCCGATTCCATCCGCCGGGGCAGCATGGCCATCCTGATCAGCTTCATCCTGGTACTCCTGTACATGCCACTCTATTACCGGTGGTTGGGCTTGGTTGCGGACGCTGCCCTGGTGCTAAACATGCTCATCGTGTTCGCCGCCCTGCGCGGCTTCGGCGCCACCCTTACCATGCCGGGCATCGCCGGCCTCATCCTGACCATCGGTATGACAGTGGATGCCAACGTGATCATCTTCGAGCGGATCAAGGAGGAAAGGCGGACCGGAAAGACCCCGCGGGCATCCATCAACGCCGGCTTCGCAAAATCTCTCTCGACACTCCTTGACGCCAACATTACGACCCTGATCACTGCCCTGATCCTGTTCGCCATGGGCTCAGGGCCAGTGGAGGGGTTTGCCATCACGCTGGCGCTAGGGGTGGCGGGGTCGCTGTTCTGTGCCCTGGTGGCCTCGCGGCTTCTCCTTGAGGCCACCGGGATCGGTGAACACATCCCGGTCAAGGTGCAAGCGCAAGGATGAACAGCTGAAGCGCCCACGCAGGGGTAAGGGCGCCTGTTTTGATCGCAAGGTCGAGCTCCTGGAGCCTCTCCAGGAGCTCGATCAATTGTGGCTGGGAGAAACGGCGTGCCTGAGCCAGGCGCTTGCGGATCAGCCAATCCGGGCCGGGAGGTCGCCTTCCCTCCTCCCAAGCCGCCCGGACAGAAAGAAGAGCCCGCACATGGGAGATGACCAAGAAGAACAGCCTGAACGGGTCCCAGCCCGAGGAGAGGAGCCGGCGGAGCTCGGCCAAGCACGCCGGGACGCGGCGCTCCGAGAGCGCGTCCAAGAAGCCATAAGGGGTGGGCTCAGCGAAGAACAGGAGTTTTGGGACCTCGCTTGCGGGAGGGAGAGCTTCCTTCCACAGGGAAAGCTTTTCCACCTCGCGGGCCAGGCGCAAGGTGTCCCCGCCGGCCGCTTCAACCAGAAGCTCCACCAGATAAGGACGTGGGGGAATCCCAGCCTCCTCGAGGAGCTCCCCGGCCAGCCTGTTCAGGGCCCGTCCAGTGGGGGTGGGGAAGTGGGCCGCCTCCTCGGCCAATCGGGCCAGAGGGCCCTTGATCTCCTGTCCCAAGATGAACAGGGCCGTTCCCGGGGGTGGTCCCTCACGCAGGGCCTCCGCGAGGCGCGCCTGACCGGCGATGGGGTCTGCCCGGCGTATCACCAGGGCCTTCTCCGCCCCGAACAGCCCCCGCGTGCCGAGCTCGGACAAAAGCTCCTCTAGCTGGAGCTGGTCGCCGAACAGGGTCACCCGCTCCACCTCCCCCAGCTCGGACAGCCTCCGGGCCAGGGCCCGCTCCACTAAAAGGGGGTCTCCCGAATAAACACCGAACCTTACGCTCACATCCCCAGGCTAACCCGCACTTTGAGGGGCAGCAACCCTTGACGGCAATAGCCCTGAAAGCTAACATCGCCCTAAGCCGAGGTGGCGGAATTGGCAGACGCGCTGTCTTGAGGGGGCAGTGGGCATTTGTGCCCGTGTGGGTTCAAATCCCACCCTCGGCACCAGTAACCCCCACGGAAACTTTGAGTTTCGTGGGGACCCTGAGAGCATGGGGGTCCCCAAAAAGTCTTACGACTTTTTGGGGTGTAATTTTTATGGCCATTCGCATCGTAGTCGACGTGATGGGGGTTGACCACCCCCCCGAGGAGCTTGTGGCCGGGGCGCTCGCTGCCGCTGAGAGGCTTCCTGTCCACCTCATCCTGGCCGGTCGCCGGCGCCTGATCGAGCCCTACCTTCCCAAGGATGCACACGCCGAGGTGCTTGATTGCGAGGAGTTCGTCCCCCAGGACGCCCCACCGGTCCGAGCGATCCGGATGAAGGGTACCTCAATCCTGCGAGGGCTTGAGCTCGTGGCTCAAGGGAAGGCGGAGGCATTCCTGTCCCCGGGCAACACAGGGGCAGTGGTGGCCGCCGCCCTGCTCGTGCTCGGGCGCATCCCGGGGATCAAACGCCCCGGCATCTGTGCCTCGATCCCCACCTTAAACGGGAAGGAACTCCTCCTCATAGACGCCGGGGCCACCGCCGATCCTAAGCCCGAGTACCTCGTCCAGTTCGCCGACATGGGACGCCTTTACGCCCAAGAGGTCCTGGGGATTCCGGAGCCAAAGCTCGGCCTCCTCTCCATCGGGGAGGAAAGGATCAAGGGGGACAAGCTGGTCCGGACCACACACCGCCTCCTCTCGCAACGTCCTGATTTCGTCGGCAACGTTGAGCCACACGCCCTCCTCACCCAGCGACCGGTGGACATCGTGGTCAGCGGGGGGTTCGCCGGCAACCTCACCCTCAAAGCCCTGGAGGGAGGGATAGAGGCCACCTGGAGTGCCCTCAGGGATGGACTTCGGGGCTCGATAAGAAACCGCGCCGGAGCTATCCTCCTTCGGCCGACGCTCCGGAACCTAGTCCGCAAGATGAATTACGACCGCTACAATGGAGCCCCCTTGCTTGGGGTGCAGGGGCTGGTGATGGTGGCCCACGGGCGGTCTTCTCCTTCTGCGATGGAGGCGGCGGTGGAAAGGACATTTTGGGCGGCAAAGGCTGAGCTGGTCGGACGGGTTACGTCCAAGCTTTCCCACGGTGCTTAAGGTCAAGATCGCGGGCACGGGTGCCTTCCTTCCGGAGAGGTGCCTCACCAACGATGACCTGACCCAGCTTGTGGAGACCAGCGATGAGTGGATCCGGACCCGTACCGGGATCAGGAAGCGGCACCTGCTTTCGGAGGGGCAGTCCCCGGCAGAGATGGGGGTAGCGGCGGCACGGGCCGCACTCGCCGCAGCCGGGATCGACCACCCACAGGTTGACCTGTTGATCGCAGCCACCAACGTGTCGGAGCAGCCCATCCCCGGGACCGCCCCGCACATCGCCTCAGGGCTTGAGCTTCCTGGGGAGCCGGCTTTCTTCGACATCAAGGCCGGTTGCGCTGGTTTCGTGTACGGGCTAGCCCTGGCGAGCGGGTGTTTGGCAACGGGCATGTTCCAGAGCGCCCTTGTGGTGGGGGTAGAAGCCCCCTCCCGGTTCCTGGACTGGCAGGATCGCCGCACCTGTGTGCTGTTCGGGGATGGGGCAGGGGCTGCCCTCGTTGTCCCCTCTGATGGGGAGGCCGGGGTCCTGGGCGTATCCCTGCACGGGGATGCCACAAACCTCCGTCTTCTCCGGATCGAGGCCGGCGGGGTGGGGCTCCCCGCCTCGGAGGCCACGGTGCGGGAGAGGCTCCATTTCCTCAAGATGGATGGCAAAGGTTTGTTCCGGGCCGCCGTGCCCATGATGGAGCGGGCCACTCGGGAGGCCCTGGCACAAGCCGGCCTTACCCCCAAGGACATCGATTGGCTCATTCCCCACCAGGCCAACCTGAGGATCATCCGGCCCCTGGCCGCCAGATTGGGCGTCCCGGAGGAGCGGGTGGTGGTGAACATCGATCGGGTGGCCAACACCTCCACCGCCTCCATCCCCATCGCCCTGGACGAACTCGTGCGGACAGGGAAGCTCAAGGAGGGGCAAATCGTGGCCCTTACGGCCTTCGGGGCCGGCGTAGCCTACGGGGCGGTGATACTTAGGTGGTAGCCTACTTGTTCCCTGGCCAGGGCTCCCAGCGGCCCAGGATGGGGGAAAAGATGCTGTCCGCTCCCTGGGCTAAGGGGATAATCGCCACCGCCGAGCGGGCCGCCAGCCTCCCCTTGAGAAAGATCATCCTGGAAGAGCCGGAACAGCTTTCCAGGACAGCCATAGTTCAGCCCGCGATCCTCCTGGTCGAGTGGCTCGCTTGCGAGGCCCTTTCCCGCATGGGCAAGGAGCCTGCCTGTGTGGCTGGCCATTCCCTGGGGGAGTTCGCTGCCCTGGCCGCCGCGGAGGTCATCCCCTGGCCGGTCGCCTTCAGGCTCGTCGCCCTGCGGGGAAGGCTCATGGAGCGGGCTGCGGAGACCATCCCTGGGGGGATGCTGGCCGTCCTCGGCATCAGCGAGCCGGAGGTGCAGGAGCTCGCGAGCCAGGCGGGCTGCTATGTAGCCAACCTCAACGCGCCGGGGCAAGTGGTGATCTCCGGCGAAGGGCATGCCCTGAGAAAGGCGGCGGAGCTTGCCAAGCGACTGGGCGGAAAGGCGGTCCCCCTCAAGGTGGCAGGGCCGTTTCACTCCCCCTATATGGCCGAGGCGGAGGAAGAGCTGGCCAAGGCAATCGAAGAGGTGGAATTCAGCCGGCCCCGCCTTGCCTTCGTCTCCAGCGTCTCGGGGGAAAGGGAGGCTGACCCCGAGGAGATCAAAGCGCTCCTTGCCCGCCAGATGACGTCCCCGGTATTGTGGACGAAAGCCTTGAACACCCTGGAGGGCCTGGGGGTGAAGGAGGCCTGGGAGGTGGGCCCTGGCCAGGTCCTTGCCCGACTTGGCAAAAGGGCCAAGCTGGGGATACGCTTCCTGGCCCTGGAGGAGGTGATGGAGGACGTTTGAGGGCAAGGTGGCGGTGATCACTGGGGGGACATCGGGGATTGGTCTGGCCACTGCGAGGCTGCTTGTGGCAAGCGGCGGGAAGGTGGTGATCCTGGGCCGCAACGAATCCCGGGGAAGGACGGCGGAAAGCTCGCTTGGGAAGAACGCCAAGTTCATCCAGTGTGATGTGGGGCAAAGGGAAGCCGTAAGCTCCGCCTTCCGAGCTACCGTGGATTGGGGAGGGGGGATTGACTATCTGGTCCACGCAGCCGGACATACCAAAGACAGGCTCCTTTTGCGCATGCGCCCGGAAGAGTGGGAGGAGGTGCTGCAGAGCCACCTCACCGGTGGGTATCTCTGTGCCCGGGAGGCCTTGCGGACGATGGCCAAGGCCCGGAAGGGGGCCATGGTGTTTGTCACCTCAGTGGTGGGGTTGACCGGCAACGTGGGACAGGCCAACTATGCTGCCGCCAAGGCCGGCCTGGTGGCCTTGACTCGGACGCTAGCGCAGGAAGCCGGGCCGTGGGGCATCCGGGTCAACGCGGTGGCGCCGGGGTTCATCGATACCCCCATGACCGCTTCCCTTCCCCCCAAGGTCCGGGAAGGGTACCTGGCCCGGATCCCCCTGGGGCGGGCAGGAAAACCCGAGGAGGTGGCGGAACTGATCGTGTTCTTGCTTTCCCCTAAGGCCTCTTATATAACTGGGCACGTCTTCTACGTGGATGGAGGACTTGTGCCGTGCGAGTGAGAAAGGAAAAGCCCTGTCAGGAGGTGTAGGAGTAATGAGTGAGATCGCTGATCGGGTGCGTGAAATCATTGCAGAGCAGCTCATGGCCGACCCGGAAGAGGTGACGGACGAAGCCTCGTTCGTGGACGACCTGGGGGCCGACTCACTGGACACCGTGGAGCTGATCATGGAGTTCGAGGACGAGTTCGGCATCGAGATCCCCGACGAGGACGCGGAGAAGATCCAAACGGTGGGTGAGGCCATCGCCTACATCGAACGACTGGTGCAGGAGAAGGAGGCGGAAAAGGGTGCCGGCTGAGAGGCGCGGAGGCATCGGTCAGGAATCGGATAACCCTTACTGCGAGGGGAGAAAGCACCCTGAGCCCACCGTCTGCGAGAGGTGCGGCCTTGTGTACCGGGAAGGGCACTGGCAGCGGGCGGACCATTTGCCCGGCCTGTCGGCGGGGGATAGACCGCTACCCGGGAGGGTACCTCCTGATTCAAGGTGGATATTGGCAGGGGCGTTGGGAGGAGATCCTGAACCTGGTGAAGAAGCGGGAGGAGGAAGGCCGTCGCACAAGGCCCTTGCACCACATCCTGTGGATCGAGTCCGGACTGAGGCGTGAGGACGGTTTACGTAGAGGAGCTTGCCCGCCACGTAGGCGAGGAGGTCCTGATCCGGGGGTGGCTGTTCAACAAGCGCTCCTCGGGGAAGGTACGGTTCGTGATCGTGCGGGACGGGACCGGCTTTGTCCAAGGGGTCGTCACCCCTGACGCGGATCCGGAGACGTTCGAGCTTGCCGAGCACCTGCCGCAGGAAAGCTCCCTTAAGATGTGGGGGACCGTACGGGCGGACCCCCGTGCCCCCGGGGGGTACGAGCTTTCCGTACGAAAGATAGAGCCGGTTCACATCCCCAAGGACCCCTTCCCCATCGGCCTGAAAGAGCACGGCGTCGGCTTCCTCATGGACCGGCGGCACCTGTGGATCAGGATGAGAAGGCAGGTGCCCCTTCTCAGGATCCGGGACTCGGTTCTGTGGGCCATCCGTGATTTCTTCCGAAAGAGGGGCTTTGTGGCCACCGAGGCCCCGATCTTGGTGGGCACGGCGGTGGAGGGGACCACCACCCTGTTTCCCTTGGACTACTTCGACCGCACGGCTTACCTTTCCCAGTCCGGTCAGCTTTACCTTGAGGCCACCTGCATGGCCCTGGGCAAGGTGTACTGGATCGGCCCCGTGTTCCGGGCCGAAAAATCAAAGACCCGCCGGCACCTCACGGAGTTCTGGATGGCCGAGGCCGAGGTGGCCTTCCTGGAACACGAGGGGAACCTCGCGCTCCAAGAAGACCTGGTACGCCACATCGTGGAGTTCGTGGTGGAGGACCGGAGGCGGGAGCTTGAGGCCCTGGAGCGGGATCCGGAGACCCTGCTCAAGGAAGTCCGGGAGCCGTTCGCCCGGGTGACCTATGATGAAGCGGTGCGGATCGTAAGGGATCACGGGGTGGAGATGGAACACGGGGACGACTTCGGCGCCCCGGCGGAGGATGCCCTGTCGGCCCACTTCGGCCGCCCGGTGTTCGTGGAGCGCTTCCCGAAGGAGATAAAGCCCTTTTACATGAAGCGCGCCCCGGACGATCCTTCCGTGGCCCTTTGCGCCGACCTCATCGCCCCCGAGGGGTATGGTGAGATCATCGGCGGCTCACAAAGGGTGGACACCGAAGAGGAGCTCCTGGAACAGCTTGCGGAGTACAACCTCCCCAGGGAGCCCTACGAGTGGTACATCGACCTCAGGCGCTACGGCTCGGTGCCCCACTCTGGCTTTGGCCTGGGGGTGGAGCGCACGGTGGCCTGGATCGCCGGCATCCGGCACATCCGGGAGACCATCCCCTTCCCCCGGATGATCGACCGCCTTTACCCTTAAGGAGGCAAGATGAAGATCTTCCTCGATACCGCAAGTTTGGAGGAGATCCGGGAGTTTGCGGACTTGATCGACGGGGTGACCACAAACCCCAGCCTTGTGGCGCGGGAGGGACGGCCGTTCCGGGAGCTGGTGGCGGAGATCTGCCGCTTGGTCTCAGGGCCGGTGTCGGCCGAGGTGACCGCGCTCGATACCGAGGGCATGGTTGCCCAGGCCAGGGACCTGGCCAAGATCGCGGACAACGTGGTCATCAAGATCCCCATGGGCCGGGCCGGGGTACGGGCGGTCCGAAGACTTTCCGCCGAGGGGATCCCCACCAACATGACCCTGGTATTCTCGCCCGTTCAGGCCCTGTGGGCGGCCAAGGCCGGCGCGACCTACGTATCCCCTTTCGTGGGCCGGATCGACGACCGGGCAGGCGATGGGATGGAGCTCGTGCAGGAGATCCTTCAAATCTACGAAAATTACGATCTTTCGACCCAGGTGATCGTGGCCAGCGTCAGGCACGTGCGCCACGTGGTGGAGGCGGCGCTTCTTGGTGCCCCCATCGCCACCGTGCCCTATAAGGTGCTGACACAACTGTTCGACCATCCCCTCACCGATTTGGGGATCGAACGCTTCCT
>JAGGRX010000050.1 GCA_021159405.1 Candidatus Bipolaricaulota bacterium
CGGAGAACGTGCGTGCCGGCCTGGAGCGGGCGGTCAAGGCGTTCAAGGAATCCTTCCGGGCGTGAACCGTGATCCGTAAACCGTAATCGGTGATCCGTGGTGAGAAATTTTGAGAAGACCCGGAAAGAGGATTGGAAGGCGTCAACCCGGTTTGTGGCTCCCAGGCAGCGGATTACGGATAACGGTTCACGGATAACGAGACATGGCGAAGAAAACTAGGCAGATCCTGCGGCGCATTCAGAACGTCAAGCACGTGCGCCAGATCACAAAGGCGATGTACGCCATCGCCGCAACGCAGGTGATCCAGAGGAAAAGGGCGCTTTTTTCCGCCCGCCCGTTCGGGGAGGAGTCCGAAAAGACCCTGGCTGAGCTCTGGGCAGTGGCGAAGAGCGAGGGGATCGAACACCCCTTCTTCGTGAGGCCTGAGCCTGGGGGCGCCGCCGTGCTCGTGGTGAACTCGGACCGGGGGCTGTGCGGCCGCTATGTGGGGGATATCAACCGAGCCGCCCTGGAGCTCATCCAGACAAAGGAGGAGGTACGCCTCCTCTTGGGAGGGGAGAAGGCGTACCGCTTCTTCCGCCAGCGGCCCTGGCCCATCGCAGCAAAATACCTCCACGCCTACGAGCGCCCGAATCTAGCGGTGGCACGCCGCATGCTGGACGACGTGCTGGCGCTTTACGGGAAAGAGGTGGGCGAGGTGTGGGCGGTGTACATGCACTTCCGGGGGGAGCTCGTGCAGCGGGTCAAGGTGGAGCGCCTGCTTCCCCTAGAGCTCCCTGAGGTCAAGGCGAACGATATCATCCGGGAGCCGGAGCTTCCACAGCTTTTGGAGCATATGGCTCGCCTTCACCTTTTGGGAAAGATCTTTCTGATTTTGCTTTCCGCCAAGGCCTCAGAACAAGCGATCCGCAGGCAGACGATGAAGGCGGCCACAGACAACGCCGACGAGCTCATAGAGAAGTTGACCTTGCTTTACAATAAAGCACGTCAGCATGGGATCACGGCGGAGCTCGCCGACATCATGGGCGGGGCGGAGGCGCTCAAGGAGGCGAGATGAACAAGGAACCAGTGGCGGAAGGTTGGATCATGGCGATTCGGGGTCCGGTGGTGGACGTGCGCTTTCCCCGGGGGCATCTGCCGGCCCTGAAGCAGGCTTTGGTCGTGCCCCGGGAGGAAGGCAATGACCTTGTGCTGGAGGTGGCCCAGCACCTGGGGGACTCCGAGGTGCGGGCCATCGCCATGGACTCCACCGACGGCCTTAAGCGGGGGGACAAGGTGCTGGACACCGGCGGCCCCATCACCGTGCCGGTGGGCCCGGAAACCTTGGGGAGGATGTTCGACCTTGTGGGGAACCCCATCGATGAGCAGCCACCACCCGAGGCCAAGAAGCGCTACCCCATCCACCGGGAGCCGCCCGAGCTTTCCGACCTCTCCGTGGAGGATGAGGTCCTGGAGACCGGGATCAAGGTGATCGATCTCATCGCCCCCATCCCGAAAGGGGGAAAAGTGGGCCTGTTCGGTGGGGCCGGGGTGGGCAAAACGGTGCTCATCATGGAGCTCATCCGGGCCATCGCCTACGAGCACAAGGGCTTTTCCGTGTTCGCGGGGGTGGGGGAGCGTTCCCGAGAGGGGAACGAGCTGTATCTAGAGATGAAACGGGCTGGGGTGCTGCCCAACACGGTGCTGGTTTATGGGCAGATGAACGAGCCCCCGGGGGCCAGGTTCCGGGTGGGCCTTTCGGGCGTCACCATGGCCGAGTACTTCCGGGACGAGGAAGGAAAGGACGTGCTTCTTTTCATCGACAACATCTTCCGGTTCGCCCAAGCGGGATCTGAGGTTTCGGCGCTTTTAGGGCGGATGCCCTCCGAGGTGGGGTACCAGCCGACGCTCGCCACGGAGATGGCGGAACTCCAGGAGCGGATCACCTCCACCCACCGGGGCTCCATCACCTCGGTCCAGGCAGTGTACGTCCCGGCCGACGACCTCACGGATCCTGCCCCGGCCACGGTGTTCGCGCACCTGGACGCCACCATCACCCTGACCCGGGAGCTGGCGGAGAAGGGGATCTACCCGGCGGTTGACCCCCTGCAATCCGACTCCCGGCTCATGGACCCCAGGATCCTGTCCCGGGAGCACTACGAGGTGGCCCAAAAGACCCGCGCCATCCTGCAGCGCCATCAGGACCTGCAGGACATCATCGCCATCATGGGGATGGAGGAGCTCTCCGAGGAGGACCAGACCATCGTCATGCGAGCCCGTAAGATCCAGAGGTTCATGGCCCAGCCGTTCCACGTGGCCGAGCACTTCACCGGCCGCAAGGGCGTCTATGTCCACATCGAGGACACGGTGCGGGGGTTCAAGATGATCTGCGACGGGGAGCTCGATGACGTGCCGGAGCAGGCCTTCTACATGGCCGGCACCATCGACGAGGTCCTGGAGCGAGCCAAGAAGTGAGGATGTGGCTTCCCCAAAGAACGAACACCTCTACGACATGCCTGCTGACATCCTGGTGCCCTCCTCCACCGCACCAAGCAGGTAGGGTTCGCGCTGGTGGAACGCAAGCGGCCGCTCCAACGTAAATCAACTTCGCTTCGCTTGCTTTCTCTCCTCCCTCTTCAGGTACTGGAGGATCGCCTCCACCACCAGGTAGTTCACCGATCGGTCCTTGGCCCGGGCCAGCTTCCGCAGCTTCGTGAGCACTTCCATCCCCCCCTTAGACGGCGGGATGTAAAGCGAAAGCTTAGCCGTATTCTTAGCGGCTTGGCTCTTCGGTCTAGGCATGTTTCACCCTCCTTCATCACGTTTTCGGAGATAGCATAGCATGATTTGCTTCCCTTGTCTAGAGTAACTCCCATAATGAGTGCGACAAGTGCACTGGAGGTATTGTTCTTATGAGTTGTGCCTTGTATGGCCTGGCCTGTGTTCGTACCTTAAAGGACCATGGAGAAAGCGGTGCCGAAGCTTTTCGTCGGGGAGGGAGCCGAGCAGATGGCCTGGGAGCATGCCAAAGCCCTCCTCGGAGCGCCCCCGGCGGGGCATCCTGATCTTTTCGCCGTCACCCCGGAAGGGGCGAGCATCGGGATCGATCAACTGCGGGAGGCGATCTGGTGGACCCGCTACGCCCCGGTGCGCGCCCCCCATAGGGTGGTGCTGATCGGGCCAGCGGAGCGCCTTTCCCATGAAGCCGCAAGTGCCCTGCTCAAATCGCTGGAAGAAGCCCCGGCTTATCTCACATTCATCCTCTACGCTTCCTCCCCTGATCACCTCTTGCCCACAGTGCGCTCCCGCTGCGCCCTGGTCTGGGCCGAACCCCCACGGGAACTTTGGAGAAAGAAGCTAAAGGCCGCCGGCTACACCGATCAGGAGATCGATTTCCTCCTTGAGTTTATTCAGAACGAAGAAGACATCGATTTCTTTACCGAGACTCGCAGGGTCCCATGCGAGGAATGGGAAGAGGCAAAGCGCGAGGTGGATGGCCTCCCGCTTCTGGAGCTGGCCGATAGGTTCTGTGCCTGCTCAGCGGATCCGATCCGACGGCGTGTCGTGGCAGCGGCGATCGCCATGCAGCTTCCCAACTCGGCAGGGGATGAAATCCTGCTTGCCGCCGAGCGGCTGGCTCGGGGGGGGAGGGAAGCCGCCCTGACCTTTCTAAGGGAGCTGTTACACTTCCTGCTCAGGGATGCCCCTCAGGGCGCTTTTCCCGTCTCCCCAGAGCGGTTGGCCGCCTGGGCGAGAAAGATATCGCTTGCCCGTGGGGAACTTGAGGCCAACGTTAACGTTAAACTTCTACTCGAGGTGATCCTCCTTTGGCCGAAAAAAGGCTGAAGGCGCTGGTGCGCCGATACGGATCTTGTCCGGAAGTCCATCTTTCGGTATGGGGGGGCATTGTAGGACGAACTGGCCAAATCTGGATCGAGGACGACGGCCGTGGTGTGTGGCTTGTCCAGGTCCTTCGCTCCCCGGTGCACGAGCAAGGTGAGCCCGAAGGCACGCTCCTCCGGCCGGCTGACGAAGGCGATCACAAGCGGTTTAGGGAATGTGAGTCGGAGGTTCCTGGCCTCATCTCCCGAGCCCAGAGCCGGGCTTCCGCCCAGGGCCTGCCCATGCGGTTTGTTTCGGGCCAGTTAGACCTCAAACGGCGTTTCCTCAGGCTACAGTTCACCGCTCCAGGCAGGGTCGACTTCCGAGACCTGTTGCGGGACCTAAGCAAGGAGCTCAAGCTGCGCATCGAGTTCCGTCAAGTAGGGCCCCGGGACGTGGCCCGCCTCCTGGGAGGGCTGGGACCGTGCGGGCGCCCGCTTTGCTGCCGGACTTTCCTGAGACAACTCCGCCCCATCCCCCTGGAGCTCGCCTTCGACCAAGGGCTGTTCTTCTCCCCTGAACGGATCACCGGGTGCTGCGGGCGGCTCATGTGTTGCTTGGCTTACGAGCACGCTCAATACCTGGAGGCGCTTCGGGGGCTGCCCAAGGTTGGGGAAAAGATCGTCCTGGAAGGAAAAAAGGGGAAGGTGGTGGGGATAAACATCTTCCGCAACACCCTGGCCTTGGCCTGGGAGGACGGAAGCCGAGGGGAAATCGAGTGGGAGAAGCTCAAGTCGAACTCGGAGCCGGAAGCCCCTCCAGCTGAACCGTCTGGGTAGGAAAGGCGAACTCAATCCCCGCCTCCTCGAACCTGCGCTTGATCTCCAGGTTGATCTCCTCCGTGGCCTCGAGGAACTTCTGGTAGGCGGTGTACTTGCACCAGTGGATGACGAGGATGTTCAATGAGTAGGGGCCAAACTCCTTAAAATAAACCCAATAGTTCTCCGTGCTGGGATGCTCCGCCAGGATCTCTCGCAGGATCCTCAGGGCCTCCTGAACCTTTTCATAAGGGGTGTCGTAGGTGATCCCCACCGTGTACATGTTCTTGATGGTGGGGCGCTTGGCGATGTTGTTGATCTTGGCGTTGGCCATCAGGCGGTTGGGGATCGAGACGACCGTGCCGTCCAGGGTACGGATGCGGGTGGAGCGGAGGCCGATGGCCTCCACAGTGCCGCTTATGTCCTCCACATCCACCCTGTCCCCCACCTGACAAGGTCGGTCCACCAAGAGGGCCAGGGCGCCGATGAAGTTGGACAGCGTCTCCTGGGCCGCCAGGGCCACCGCCAACCCCCCGATCCCAAGCCCTGCAAGGAGGCTCGATACGTTGTATCCCAGGTTTTGAAGCACCAGGAGCACCCCCACGCTCCATAGGAAGATCTTGGTGATCTTCCTTAAAATGGGGATCACCTGGTCGTCCAACCGGCTTTCCGTGCGCTTGGCTCGCTCAGCCCAAAGCGCAAACAGCACATCGACGACCTTTGAAAGCACGTAGATGACAAGGAAAGTGCTGATGCCTACGAAAATGCCCCGGATGATGGCCTCCACCCCTTCGGGGATCACGAACACCTTCAATCCACCCCATAGGGCGAGGACGAAGATTATCGCCCCAAGCGGACGCCGCCCCAGGGCCCGCAGCGTCTCCCTTACATGCTCATCCCGCAACTTGCGCCGGGCAAGCAGCGCTTCCCAAAGGCGCCGCAGCGCAAGGTGGATCAGGGCCGCCCCCAAAAGGGCCAGGAAGAACACCCCGTACTGCCAAAGCTCGTTTCCCAGGAACTTGTAGTGCCAGATGCTCATGGCGCCTCCTCAACCACCTCGAGCCGGGCCTTGCGGAGTCGACCAAGCCTCGCCCTGGGGAGGGTGAGCTCGGCCAGCCCCTCCCCGTCCACCCACTCCACCCCCTGGAGGTCGCCGAGCCGCGAAAGGAAAGAGATGAGATCCCCACGCCCCTGGGGGATCCGCACGTGCACGCGGGCGAAGTGCCCCGTCAGCATCACCGATAGCTCCTCCTTAAGCGCGTCCATGTTCGTCCCATAAAGTGCGGATACGGCCACCGAAGGGGCGACCTCAAGCCTGAGCCGGGAGAGCAAGGCTTTCTGTTCTGAGGTCCGCACCTGGTCCACCTTGTTCAGCACGTACAAGCAGGGCGGAAACGGCGCATCGCCGAACACCTGTTCCGCCAACACCTCCCTCACCGTGCTGAGGTGCTCAAGGACAAACGGGGACGAAGCATCGAGCACGATGAGCAAAAGGTCGGCTTCCCTCACCGACTCCAGGGTGGCGCGGAAGGCGGGGATGAGCTGGTGGGGGAGCCGGCGGATGAACCCCACGGTATCGGAGACCAAGGCCCAACGCCCCCCTGGGAGCACGGCCCGCCTGACCCGTGCGTCCAAGGTGGCAAACAGCTTGTCCTCCACCAGCACATCCGCCCCGGTGAGGGCCCGAAACAGCGTGGATTTACCGGAGTTGGTGTAGCCCACGATGGCCACCTGGGGGACGCCGAGCCCCCTCCTGCGCTTGCGCCTAAGCTCCCTCACCCGATCGGCGTCGGAGAGGCGCCTGCGGATGGCTTGAATGCGGCGCTTGACCTTCCGGCGGTCCTGCTCCAGGCGGGTTTCCCCTGGTCCACGGGTGCCGATGCCGCCCCCGGGATCGGTGAGGGCCTTACCCCAACCCCTGAGGCGGGGCAGAAGGTACTCAAGTTGGGCCAGCTCCACGGCCAGTTCGGCCTCCTTGGTCCCGGCCCGGAGGGCGAAGATGTCCAGGATCACCTGGGACCGGTCCACCACCTTGAGGCCGGTGGCCTCCTCCAGGTTGCGAGCCTGAGCAGGCGTAAGCTCGTCCCCCATCACCAGCACGTCCGCCGAAAGGTCCCGAGCCAAAGCGGCGAGCTCCTCCACCTTCCCCCGACCGACGAAGGTGGCGGGGTCCGGCCGGGCCCGCCGCTGGACCACCTTGGCCAAAACCTGTGCCCCTGCGGTCCGCACCAGGGCGGCGAGCTCCTCCAAAAGCTCGGCGTCCTCCCAAGAGGTCCGGCCCGGAGGAAAGACCCCCACCAGGATGGCCCGCTCGCCCTCGTAGAGACGGGCCCTACGCCCAAGGTAATCCTCAATCAAGGGCAGGTATTTCCCTTTTCTTCCCATATCTGTGCTCCCAAACGCCTTAGCTTGGCCACAAGTCCTTCGTAACCCCGATAAATGTGATCTGTGCCCTCCACCTCGGTGGTTCCCCTGGCGGCAAGGCCTGCAAGCACCAAGGCAGCACCAGCTCGGATATCCGAGGCCGCAGTCCGGGTTCCGGTCAGTCCCTCCACCCCCCGGATCAACAGGCTAGCCCCTTGACGCCGGATGGAAGCCCCCATTCTCAAAAGCTCTCCTACATGCCCGAACCGGTCCTCGAACACGGTCTCCGTCACCAGCGATTCACCTTTGGCCAGGGAAAGGAAACTCACCATGGGGGGCTGAAGGTCCGTGGGAAAGCCGGGGTAGGGCCGGGTCTCAACCCCCACCCCTTGAGGGTCTCTCCTCACGGCAACGCTCACCCAATCCTCTCCGCAGCTCACTTCCACCCCTGCTTCCTCCAATTTTACGAGCAAGGCGGCCAGATGCTCGGGGATGACCCCCTCAACCCGCACCTCCCCTTTCGTGATCGCCCCGGCAAGGAGGAAGGTACCGGCCTCGATGCGATCCGGGATGATGGCATGTCTTGCCCCGGAAAGCGCCCCTGCGCCCTGCACCACCACCCGATCATCCGCCCATCTTACACGAGCCCCGAGGGCGGAAAGGAGCCTGCTCAAATCCACGACCTCCGGTTCTCTGGCCGGGTTGAGGACGGCCGTTTCGCCGGCGGCGAGAGCGCCGGCAAGGAGCAACTGCTCCGTCGCTCCCACCGAGGGGTAATCGAGGTATACCGTACGGCCTTGAAGCTTGGGGGCGCGGGCATACACCCACCCCTCCCGGACTTCAAGTTCGGCCCCGAGGGCGGAGAGGCCCTTAAGGTGGAGGTCCACCGGGCGGGTGCCGATGGCACAGCCCCCGGGGAGGGGCACCTGTGCCTGCCCCAGGCGCGCAAGGAGCGGCCCCAGCACGAGGAAAGAGGCACGCATGCGCCTCACCAGTTCCTCGGGAGCCCGGGGAGAAAGGGGGCCGGGCTCGCGGATCGAAAGCCGTCCCCCCTCCCAAACCACCTCCTTGCCCAGCGCCCGCACAAGTTCCACTGCGGTTTCCACGTCCCTCAAACAGGGGACGTTCAAAAGCTCAACGGGCTCAGGAGTCAACAGGGAGGCGAAGATGGCCGGCAAGGCGGCGTTCTTGGCCCCAGCGGCCCGAACGCTGCCGGACAAGGGTTGGCCGCCTTGGATGACGATCATGGAAGAAGCGGCAGGGGGTTGATCGCTTCTCCGAACTTTCGAATCTCGAAATGCAGGTGGGGTCCTGTGGAAAGCCCCGTGTTCCCCGACAGGGCGATCACCTGCCCCACCTCCACGAACTGACCCACATGCACGAGGATCCGGGAGAGATGCCCATAGTAAGTCGAGTACCCATCCCCGTGATCGATGATCACGAGGAGGCCATAGCCCCCACGGGTCCCAGCCCAGGTCACCGTCCCCGGGGCGGCCGCATGCACCTCGGTGCCTTCTGGCACGGCGATGTCCACCCCGGTATGGAAGTCCGGGGTGCCGTAGATGGGGTGGGTGCGGGGACCGAAGAGGGAGGTGAGCCGCCCCCGCAGGGGCCAGATGAACCGCGTCCCTCCTTCTCCCCCCAGCTCCAGCACCGCCGCTTGGGGTACGGTACGGGGCTCCGGGATGAACAGCCGCTGCCCGGGGAGGGGCTCCCCGGAAAGCCCGTTGGCCTTGCGGATCACCTCCTGGCTCACCCCGTAGGTGGCGGCGAGATCGGCCAGGGTCTGGCCAGCCCGAACTGTGTGGAGCACCCCGCCCTGAGGGAGGACGAGCTCCTGCCCCGGGTGAAGGACCGAAGGGGCCGAAAGCCCGTTGCTCGCCACAAGGTAAGAAAGCGGGATTCCATATCTATCCGCTACTGCGGCGAGCGTGTCCCCAGGCTTGACCACATAGGTGCGGAAGTTGCCGCCCGGCGTGGGCGGGAAGGACAGCGGCCCCCCCAGGTCCTCCTGGGGAAGGAAGGGGAGGAGGAGCAAGGGGAGAAAAAACAGGCCAAACAACACCGCCAGGGCAGCGTCCTTACTCACTGTTCATCAGCTCCAGGAACTGTTTGTTGGTGCTCGTCTGCTCCATCTTCTCCTTGATGAACATCAGCGCGGCCCCGGGATCATCCATCTCGGAGATCAGCTTACGCAGGATCCATACCCGGCGAAGGACATCTGGGGCAAGCAGGAGTTCCTCTTTTCTGGTGCCGGACTGGAGGAGATCGATGGCCGGGAACACGCGCCGGTTGGCCAGGTCCCGGTTCAGCACCAGCTCCATATTGCCCGTCCCCTTAAACTCCTCGAACACCACTTGATCGAGCCGTGAGCCCGTATCGATAAGGGCGGTGGCGATGATGGTGAGGGACCCTCCCTCCTCGATGTTCCGCGCTGCACCGAAAAACTCTTTCGGCTTGTACAGGGCCGTGGGGTCGATCCCGCCGGAGAGGAGCTTGCCGGAGGGGGAAACCGACAGGTTATAGGCCCGGGCGAGGCGGGTGAGGGAGTCCATGAGGATCACCACGTCGTAACCGCACTCCACCAGCCTTTTGGCCTCCGAGGTCACGAGCTCCGCCACCCGGGTGTGGTGATGGGGCTCCATGTCGAAGGTGGCCGCCACCACCTCGGCATGCCGCACCGAGCGGCGGAAGTCAGTGACCTCCTCCGGGCGCTCGTCCACAAGCAGGATCAGGAGCCGCACCTCGGGGTAGTTCTCCTCGATGCCAGCGGCGATGTGCTTGAGCAGGGTGGTCTTTCCGGCCTTGGGCGGGGACACGATCAGCCCCCGCTGGCCCTTCCCGATGGGGGCGAATAGGTCGATCATCCGGGTGGATAACTCCTCCGGATCGTGCTCGAGGATGAACTGCTCATCCGGGTGCAGGGGGGTGAGCTGCTGGAAATCGACGCGGCGCCGTACCTGCTCGGGATCGAGGTCGTTCACCGCCTCCACCCGAAGCAGGGCGAAGTAACGCTCGTCGTTCTTGGGAGGACGGACAAGCCCCCGCACGATGTCCCCGTCCTTTAAGTTAAACCGCTTGATCTGGGAGGGGGAGACGTAGACGTCGTGCCGGGAGGGCAGGCAGGTTTTGCCCCGCAGAAAGCCGTAGCCGTCGGGCATGGTTTCAAGCACGCCCTCCGCCACAAGCTCCTGCTTCTCCGCCAAGGACCGCATGATCGCAAGCTGAAGCTCGTGGGGAGCCAGATCCCCGGCGCCGTCCAGGCCGAGTTCCTCGGCAAGCCTTTGGAGCCCCTCCAACTCCATGTTCAGCACTTCTTGCATCTCCATCACCATCACCTCACTGGTAAAAACCTTGGGCGGCGAGCACCCCAAGCCCCCCTAGGTAACCCAAGAAAAGCAAAAGGGAGGCCGGCTCCGGACCCCTCCAGCCCTTTCCGGCCTTGACCTCTAGGGCCGCCACCGCCAGGGCGGTAAGCCCGATCCCCCAGGCGGCCACGAGCACGAGCGGCCAGGCGTCGGCCCCCAGTGCCCCCAAGATGGGGCGTCCGAACACAAGGTCAGCGAAGAATATCGTCACAACGTTGAACAGGTTAGAACCGAAGATGTCCCCGGCCAGGAGGTCGAACGCCCGCAGACGCAATGCCCCGATGGAAGCCGCCACCTCGGGAAGCGAGGTGGCCAATGCCACCAGGATGGCCCCTACTACAGACTGCGCAATTCCGGTCCCCTCGGAGATCGTCTTAGCGGCATGGGTCAAGGCCACCCCGGCCACCACGATCACCCCCGCGGACAGGACGGCCAGGGCTGGAGCCCAGCCGAGCGTAAGGCCCGGCTCCGGCGGCACCCCCTTCTCCACCCGGAACTGGGCGTATACCGCCAAAAGGTAGAAGAGGAGTATGAGGAGGGAGATGAGGGAAATGCGCCCCAGCGCCGGCCCCCCGCCCACGGCGATGGCCGCCAAAACGAGGGCCGTAAGGAGCACGGAGCCGCTCGCGGAAAGGATGTGGGTGAAAGAGAGGTGAGCGAAAAACGCGGTGCCAGAGAACATCCCCATCAGCCCCAGGATGCCGAGGTTGAACGCGTTGGAGCCCAGGGCATTGCCCACGGCGATCCCCGGGGCGTCGATCCCTCCCCCGGTCATGGTGGCCACAAGCTCGGGAAGGGACGTCACCACCGCCACCAGGAGAAAGCCGATCCAACCCTGGGAAAGGCCGGTGACCCGGGCTATACGATCAGCGGAGCGGACGAGGAGCTGGCCCGCCAAAAGGATGGCAATGGCCGAGGCCGAGAAGACCAGCCATGCCCCGGTCACACCCCGCCCCCTTCCTCGATCATGCGCAGCCTCCTGGCATGCCTTCCACCCTCGAACTTCGTGTTAAGGAAGACCTTCAGGATCTCCAACGCCTGCCCCGGCCCCAGCACTCGCCCCCCAAGGCACAGCACGTTGGCGTCGTTGTCGGCCCGAGCCATACGGGCCATGTACTCACTGGTACACACCGCCGGACGCACACCGGGCACGCGGGAGGCCGCCAGGGCCATCCCGATCCCGGTCCCGCAGATGAGCACCCCGAAGTCGGCCTCCCCGCTTGCCACCAGGCGCGCCACCTTAAACGCGTAAATCGGATAATCCGTGGATCCCTCACTGTGGGTGCCCACATCCACCACCTCGTGCCCGGAAAGCCCCTCCGCAAGCAAGGCCCGCTTCAAGGGCAGTCCGGCGTGGTCCGAACCGATCGCGATCTTCATGTGAGGCTAGATCCTCTTCACCAAAGAGCGAAGGATGTCCCAGTACATGGCGAGCCTGTCCGCCAGCCCGGTGGCAAGCCCCCGCTTCTCCTCCTTGCGCACGTGGCTTACCCCCTCCAGCTTTACCTTCTTGTGCCTCCAGCCCTCTTTGAACGCGAGCTTGGTAAGCGCGGCCTCAACGCCGAACTCCATTTCCTCAACCGCCCCCCGTATCCTTTCCCATACCTTACGGGACAGGACACGCTGCCCTGAGAGGAACGGAGAGACGCGCATGGAAAAGTCGGTACCGGCCCGACCCTCCCGGAACACCCCGATGACGATCTCCGCATCCCCTTCCCGGTACGCGGAAAGCAGCTTCTCTATGTGCTCAGGCCGGAGGCCAACCAGATCCGCATCGAGGAACAAAAGCACATCGCCCTCCGCCACCCGCACGCCCGCATCCAAGGCAGCAGCCTTCCCCCGGTTCTCCGGAAGCCGCACTAGCTTGACCCCAAAACGGCGTGCGACCTCCGCCGTTGCATCCGTGGATCCGTCATCCACCACTATGATCTCGTCAACAGATTTGGCGGCACGCAAGGGGGCGAGCACAGCACCGATCCTTTCGGCTTCGTTGTACGCTGGAATTACAGCTGAAACTTTCATGGGAATGGCACGCGGTCTTAGCGTAAATGCAGTATAGCACGAAACGGAAGAGAAATCAACCTAGATCTTGGGAGCTCCAGCGCTGGAGGAGACTAGCTGAAAAGCCTGCGCAGGGCAGAGGAAAGGGCCTCAGGGCCGGGGACCACCTCGGCCCGCACAGGGAGCTCGGAGAGGAACCGCTCCCCATAGGGGCGCAAGGCTGCCCGCACATCGGTGATCACGATGGCGCCCCGGTCCTGTGGGGTACGCACCAGCCTACCCACCCCCTGCCTGAGCTTGAGCACGGCCCGGGGCAGGAAAAGGAGCCAAAACGGGTCCTCCCCTCGGGCCGCCATGCGGGCTGCCTCGGCCTGGGCCACAGGATCGGTGGGAACCGGGAAGGGAAGGCGCGTGATGAACAGCAGCTCAAGCTCCTCCCCAGGGAGGTCAACCCCTTCCCACAGGGTATCCAGCCCGAGGAGCACCACCGGGGGCGGATGGTTGCGGAACGCGGAGAGGAGCTGCTCCCTTTCCCCGTCCACCCCCTGAGCTAACACTGGGACGCCGGTCAGGCGGGCGCGGGTGGCAAGGAGGAGCCTTCTTGACGTGAACAGGGCCAGGGCCCGACGCGGAACCGCCTTTAGGGCGCTTCTCAACAGGCAGGCCAAGGCCTCCGGATAGGCACCGTCGTCCGGATGCGGGAGCCCGGAGAGTACAAACGCTCGCACCCCCTCATAGGAAAAGGGGGAAGTCCAGCGGCGGAAGTCCAAGCGCTCCTCCGGAATCCCCAGCTCCCGGACCAAGTGCCGGGCATCCTTTCCCACGGCCAAGGTGGCGGAGGTCAAAACGGCCGCCCGGAGCCTGGGCCACAGGGTGTCCCTCACCAAGGGCGCCAGTTCCACGGGGCTCGCATGCAAGGCGGGAAGGCCGCCCCCTCGTCCATACCAGTAAACGTAATCGTCCCCCTCCGGCCAGAGCAGGGCCCTTATCAGCTCGGCAAGGCGGCCGGCTTCAAGGGAAATGGCCTTCGCCCTCTCCCGTTCCTCCTCGGGAAGCCCCTCGGCCAGCCTTCCCAGGGCCTGGGCAAGCCCAGAAAGGGAAGAGATCAAAGCATCCCCAAGTGCGTGAACGTCCTTTAAAACACCCGCGTCGTAGCGCACAGGCCCCTCCGGGATGAGGCGCTCAAGGGCCGCCCACAGCTCCCTGTGTGAGGAAGCAACTCGCTTCCAAAGGCTGGCAAGTTCTCCCGGGGATTTTTCCCACTGGGGAAGCAGCCCTTCCCTGCCCCGCCGCAGCTCCCGCAGCAGCCGGGGCACGGAAAGAGGGGTGAGCTCGAGGCTAAAGGCGTCGCGCAGCGCCTCGGGAAGGCCATGGGCCTCGTCCACCACCAGGTACTCGTAGTCGCCGAGCACCTTGCCCCCCAAAGCCAGATCAGCCGCAAGCAGCGCATGGTTCACCACCACCAAAGCCGCCCGGCGCGCCCGCTCCCTGGCCTGGCGTGAGGGGCACCTCTGGAAGAATGGACAGGCCGGCCCGCCGCAGCGAAAGGGAACGTCCCGCACCTCTGAAAGCAGCCTCCTTCCCTCCGGATGGCGCCATAGGGCCGCAAGCTCGTCCAGCTCACCGGTGCGGGTGCGCTCGGCCCAGGAAATGAGCTCCCCTAAAAGCGAATCCGGATAGAGCCTGAGCCTTGCCTCCTCAAGCCGGCGGAGACAAAGGTAGTTCTCCCTCCCCTTCAGCAAAGCCACGGGAAGGGAAAGGGAGAGCTCCCTCAGGAGGAAGGGGAGGTCGTGTTGCCAGAGCTGCTCTTGCAGGGCCCGGGTGCGGGTGGCCACCACCGCCCTTTCACCCTTGCCAAGGCTGAGCAAAAGCGGCACCAGGTACCCGAACGTCTTTCCGGTTCCCGGGCCTGCCTCAAGCAAGGCGATCCGGCCCTCTTCCAGGGTGGAGGAGACGGCTTGGGCGTAGGCCCTCTGCTGGGGCCGGTGGGAAAAGGCCGGGGAGCGCTCGAGACGCCCAAACGCCGCTTCCAGGCGCCGCCTCACACCAAACGGTACAAAAGGTCGATCCTTCGGATCACGCCCACGAGGTGCCCTTCCTCATCCACCACCGGCAGCTGCTTAAGCTCGTTCCGGAGCAGGGTGTCGGCGATCTGGAGGTCCTCGTCCTCCGGACGCACCGAGATGACTTGCGAATGCATGTACTTGGAAACGGGCTCGCTTGCCATCTCCTTGAGGCGCTGGGAAAGCTGGTTTAAGCTGGGCAAGAAGGATGCGGAGTGCAACATCTCCAGGTACCCAGGGAGGGCAGCGCGGATGAGATCCCGCTCCGAGATGATCCCCACCAGCACCCCCTCCTCATCCACCACGGGCAAGGAAGCCAGACCGGACTGCTCCATGAGATGGATAACCTCTGCAATTGGGGTATCGACTTCCACCGAGCTCAAATCCCGCCGCATGATCTCGTGTGCCTTCATCCCCCCTCCTTGCGGTGAACCTCCACCTCCTGCATCTCCCGTTCGATGGAGGACTTGACCAGGCACAGCTTGGGCTCGATCTCCGCGGACGCGATCGCGGCAGCCATCCCGAACCGCACCGCATCGAGCACGGAGTCCCCTTCCACGAGGCGGTACAGCACCCCGGCCACCAGGGCATCGTCCGCCCCCACCAGGTTCTTGTACCTGGAAAGCGGCACCCTGGCCTCCAGGTCCCATACCCCTTGTGGGGTGACGAGGATGTCCCCGGTGACGTGGTGGGAGATGAGGCAGATCTCGACCCCTTGCTGAATCGCATGCTTTCCGGCCTGGATGATCTCCTCCTCGGTGCGCGCCGGGAGCCCCCCCACTTCCGCCTCCTGCCGCACGTCGGGCTTGATGAAATAGGGCTTCGCCGGGATCGCTTCGCGCAGGGCCGTCAGCCCGGCGTGCACCACAGCCCTCACCCCCGCCTCATTGGCAAGCCGCACCAACTCCCCATAGAAGTCCACCGGGATGCCCGGGGGAAGGGCCCCCCCCAATACCACGTACTCCGCCCGGCGAAGCATGCGCCGATACTTGCGCAGAAACATGTCCACGGCATGTGGGGGGATGGCCGGCCCCTGTTCGTGGATCTTCACCGGATGGTACTCCTTTCCCCGCTCAATGATGGTGACGTTGGTGCGGTTTTCCCCTTCAATCCACACGAAGTTCGCGGTGACCCCCCGGGCAAGCACGTCCCGCAGGATGATCTGGCCGGTGTGGCCGGCCAGGAAACCCATGGCCACGGTGTCCACCCCCATGCAGGCAAGGAAAATGGACACGTTGATCCCCTTGCCGCCGGCGGAGGTGGCCGACTTCTTGGCCCGAATGAGGATCTCTTCCTCCACCCGCTCCAAGGAAAGGGGAAGGCGATCCACCCAATAGAATTTGTCCAGGGTTGGATTAAGCGTAACCGTTAAGATCATGCCACGTGCTCCTTCACCACGCTCCCCTCCATGGCCCCCGGTGAGGCCGCCTCCACCAGCACCTCCACAAATTGGCCCACCAGCTCCTCCTCCCCCGGAAACAGCACCGTCCGGAAGTCCCGGGTCTTGCCATAATACATCCCCTTCTCCGGAAGATACCCCTCCACCAGCACCTCCACGACCTCCCCGATCCGCCTCCGATTGAGCTCAAGGCCGTTTTTGCGCGTAAGCTTAAGCACCTCCTTGAGCCTCCTCGCCTTCTCCTCCGGGGGAACCGAGTCGGGAAGGCGGGCCGCCCGGGTGTACGGTCGGGGCGAGTACGCCGCTACATACACGGTCCCGAACTTCACCTCCTCGATCAAGGACAGCGTCTCCTGGAAATCCTCCTCGGTCTCCCCGGGGAAGCCCACGATCACGTCGGTGGTGATGTTGACCCCGGGGATCTCCGCCCGCAGCCGCTCCACCAACTTGAGGAAGTCTTCTCTGGTGTACCCGCGCCCCATGGCGGCAAGGATCCGATCGCTTCCGGATTGCACTGCCATGTGTACGTGCTCACAGATGTTCTTCCCTTGGGCGATGGCGGCGATGGTCTCCTCCCGCATGTAGGCGGGATGTGAGGAGGTGAAGCGTACTCGGGGGATGGGGAGCTTCGACACCTCCCTTAAAAGGAGCGAAAAATCTGTGCCGTCCTTGAGGTCCATGCCGTAGGCATCCACGTTCTGCCCAAGGAGGGTGACCTCCTTGTAGCCAGCCGCGGCCAGTCCCCTAAGCTCGTCCAGGATGTCGGAAACAGGCCGGGAGCGCAGCGGCCCTCGCACGAAGGGCACGATGCAATAAGCACAGGCACACGAGCAACCCTCCGCCACGGTCACGTAGGCAGAAAACCGGCTGCGTCGCCGCACGGGGAGGGACTCCAGGGTGAGGGGGGCTGGGAAGTGTGCAGGCCGCTCCCCTCTCCTCGCCCGCTCTATGAGCTCGGGGAGGAGGCTTATGTCGCTTGTGCCGAAGGCGAAATCGATCCCCGGGCACATCTCAAACAGCTCCTCCTTACGCCCCTGGGCCATGCAGCCGCCCACCCCGATGAGCACCCCCTTCCGCCTGAGCCTGGCCAGCTCCCCCACCCGGCCCACCACCTTGTCCTCCGCCCGCTTCCTCACCATACAGGTGTTGAGGATCACTACATCCGCATCCTCCGGCCGGTCAACGATCCGGAACCCCGCCTGCTCGAGCACCCCCTCGATCTCCTCGGAGCGGTGCACGTTGAGCTGACAACCCCAGGTGAGCACACACGCCCTCATGACACCTGGAAGATACCCCTCCCCACCTTGCGGCTCAACTGAGCCTGGCCAGCCGGGAGGTGGGGAGGCTATGATTTAAACGTGAAAAGGGTGGATCGGTACCTTTGGCGTGAGCTTTTGCCCACCTTTGGGGTGGCCCTGCTTGCGTTCCTCGTGTTCATCGAACTTGAGCTGGTGCTGTCCCTTTCGGATACGCTGTTTGCCCGGGGGGCGGGGGCTGGGGAGATGCTCCGGCTTCTTGTCTACAAGCTTCCAAGCGTGCTTACGCTTGCAATCCCAGCCGGGGTGCTCCTGGCCACGTTCCTGGCCCTCTCCCGCCTGGCCTCGAGCCGAGAACTCCTCGCCTTTCAAGCCCTCGGCTATCCACTCCGGCGCCTGCTCTTCCCTTTTGTAGCCTTTGGGCTCCTCGCCAGCCTCGTCTCGCTTTCCCTGTCCGAGTTCGCCGTGCCCCCCTCCGAGGCGGCGTACCGACACGAGCTCCTGTCAGTGCTGTACAAGGGGAAGATCCCCAGCCCTCAGGAACACGTGTTCTTCCGGGGGAGCGAAGGTGAGCTTTACTACGTGTCCAATTGCCAGGGGAACAGGGCTCACGGGATAGTGGTGTACGACCTTGAGGGGAGGTTGTTCCCCGAGGAAGGGCCGTTTCCCACCTTGCTCACCGCCGAGGAAGGCAGCTTCCAAGGTGAAAAGCTCGTGCTCGGGAAGGGGCACCTTTTCAGGTTCACCGAGGACGGGGGACTGGAGGAAGTGCTGCAGTTCGACCGCCTGACCCTCGCCGTGGGCCAAGACGTGGAGCAGGGGCTTTTGAGCGGCAAGACCCCAAGCGAAATGTCCCTGCGGGAGCTGGCCTCAAGGATCAACTTGCTCAAAGAGGCAGGGCTCGACCCGAGAAACCTGGTGGTGGAATTTCACTCCAAGCTGGCCATCGCAGCGGCGGCGTTTATCTTCGCCCTGTTCGGGGCGCCGCTTGGAGCCCTGCTCGGGAGGCGGGGACGGGCCGCAGGGGCGGTGGCCGGATTCGTCCTGGCAGCGGGGGCACAAGGCCTGTTCATCTGGACCTGCACCCTTGCCAGACGGGGGTTCCTCCCCGCCTCCCTGGGGGGATGGCTGCCCCATCTCCTCCTCGGGCTGCTCGGGGTGTTTCTGCTCCTTTCCATCGATCGGTTGCGGCTGCGAGGCCTGTGGGCAGCGCTCCTTGTCCTGGTGCTTTCCACCACCGCCTCGGCAGCTCCTCCCCCCTTCTCCGAACTCCGTGCCCGAGAGCTTTCCATCCAGTCCGGTGCCAACCTGATCCAAGGGGAAGGGATCTCGGCCCAAGTGAAGGGGTTCAAGCTCACTGCCAAAAGCCTTAAAGCAACCTGGGACGGGAAGCTCTGGAACGCACAGGCACAAGAGGCAGAGTTAACCGGTGGGGGCTTTTCCCTCCTTGCCAAGGTCCTTTCAGCCGCAATCGGCCCCGAAGGGGAGCTTGTCTCGGCGGCAGCACAGGACTTCTCGGGTAGCTCCCGCTTTCGTGGGCCGGAAAAGGAGGAGACGCTTCTGTTTTCAGGAAAGCAGGGGGAAGCCTGGTTTCATGAGGGGGAGCTCGTCCGAATAGAGGCCAAGGCCGCCAGGTTTTCCACCTGCCCATGTCTAGAAGGCGCCCCATACACGATCCACGCTGACCGGCTTGTGCTCCTTCCCAAGCGGTGGCTGTATGCGGAAGGGGTGCTGGTGGAGGCGTTCGGGCACCCGGCCGGGTGGCTTCCGGTGTATGCCGCCAGGCTGGGGAAGGAAGCCATCCCTTTGTTCCCCGAGCTGGGCCGCTCGGGTGGCCATTGGTTCCTGCGTTGGCACGTGCCGTTCGCCATGGGGGAAGGGGCCTGGGGGGGAG
>JAGGRX010000049.1 GCA_021159405.1 Candidatus Bipolaricaulota bacterium
GGTCGGGATAAGCAGCCCGCACGAACGCCTCCAGGGTGGTGCCGATGGGGCCCTCAAACGTGCGTCCATCCGGGAAATAGGCCTGTACTGTCTTGCGAGGCTTTGCCAATCGTACCTCTGTCATGGGGTCGGATTATACTGCTTAGAAGGAGGCGATGAGGGAAACCCGGCCGTAAAGCCCCTGCACGAAGTCCGTGAACCCCTGCCCCCCGAACGTATAGCCCAGCTCCAGCCCCAGGTCCCAACCCTCCGCCAAGGGCTGGCCATAACTCCCGGAAACCTTCCCCTCAATCTTCCCCTGCTTTGAGGTCGCGGAGGCCTGGACGGAGATCGTCCCCAGCTCAAGTGGCCAAGCGAAGCGGTCGGTAAGGCTAAAGCTTCCCTCACGTCCCTTGTAGGTTAGGGTGAGCTCGTTCGTCCACGGGAGGTCGGGCTCCCAGGAGAGACGAAAGCTGGCCTCCTGGTCTTGGGCGAGCCTCTCCCCATACCTGGGATGAGTGAGGAGCTGCCAGCTTCGTTTCCAGGTGAGGGTAGGCTTGAAGGCCCCCCAGGCGCCTGACTCCCAGCGCAGGGAAAGGGAGAAGGTGCGCTCCCCGCGCTCGGTGGCCGGCCGGTACCCCTGGCCAAACGTCGCCCCAAGCTGGAAGCTCTCCGCACCTATCTCGAGCTGGCTTCTTGCTTGCACGCTCCAGCGGGTCTCCTGAGGGGTGGCCTCAAGGCTCAGGCTGGCCCGGGGAGCCAGACGTCCCCCGGAAAACTCCCACGGCTTCCACCGCAGGTCCACGCGCCCGCTTGAGTTTCGTGTCCATGTCGTGTCAAGCAAACGGTGTTTCAGGTTCTCAGTCCAGGAGGCGTTCCAGGAAAAAAGCTTCGTCCCTTCCGTCCACCTCAGGGAAAGGACGAGCTGCTCGTCCCCGGGGAGCCCCCGACTGCGGAACGGCCGGAGCATTCGGGCCTCAAACTGCCAGGAAGAGGAGGGGGTCCAAGCAAGCCGCCCCTCCAGGCGCCCAGCGGTGTACCAGGCCGGACCGGCAATTTCCCCGGAAACGGTGGCGCTCGCCGACCATAAGTCCCCTTTCCAAGCGGAACTTAGCTTATAGCCCATGTCAAAGCGCCCCTGTTCCGAGTAGACGGGGGTGAGATTGAGGGAAAGCTTGGGGCCGGCATCCCAGCTCACCTTGACCACCCCGGAAAGCTTCCCCTTTGGAGAGGTAAACAGGCTGAGCACATCCCACTTCCCCTGGATGGTGGCGGAGAGGCTCTCGTCCTGATAGCGAGCTGTGAAGCTCACCCCATGGGCATCGGAGGTACTGGTGCTTCCGATGGCCTGGTACCCTGGCCAGTGGGTGCTTGCCCCAATGGAGAGGTCCCAGTCCCCGAGCTTCCTCGAGAAATTTAGACTCCCGGCGAGCCCCCGTGCCGTATGGGCCGAGGCCGGCGCATCCTGAAAATGCCCCAGATCCCGGCCGTCGATATGGGTGGCCGCCTGGGAGAAGCGCTCGGGCTCGGGGCCAAGTCGCCACAAGTCCAGCTTATAGGCGACATCCGCTTTAGTGCCCGCCCACAGGACGGAGCCGCCGGAAAGGGCGGTGAAAGCGCCCTTGAGCACCGGGCCTTTCTGCCCCTCCGAGTAAAGCCCGGAGTCGGTCCCCCACCACAACACCCCCTGGAAGCTGGCCAGGGCATGTACCTCTTCACCGGCAGAGAGCCAGCCGGCCCCGGCCCCCGCTCTCAGGATGCGGATCCCCTGTCCTGTGGCCACATAAAGCACATCCCCCCTGGCAAGGAGGTCGTTCACCGGTCCGGGAACCTCGGGGAACTTCATCCAATCCTCGCCCGTCCACAGGTAAAGCCCTTCCTGTCCGCCTAGGTACAGCTTTCCTTCGACGGCCGCCAGGGCCCGCGGTCGCTCCCCTCTGGGAAGGGGCAGGGTGGTCCAACCGTCCGGGTCCTCCGCCTCCCCTGGGGGAAAGACGGCCACGGCTTGGTCCGTGGCCAAGTAAACCACCCCATCGCCCATGGCCAGCGCTAGGCCCTCCTCCCCAGGGAACCCATCCTCCTGGCAGATGCGCACCCAGCTAGCCACCCGATCGAGCGGGGCCTGATCCCACAGCCGCACCACGGTGAGGCCGGAGTCGGTGGCACAAAGGAGCCTGTCCGGAAGGGGCAAGAGCTCCCTCACCGCCCGCCCGCCCAGGCCTTGCCCTGCCCCGTAAGAGGAGAACTTGCCCTGATGATACACGGTGAGTCCGTTCTGATGGGCGAAGGCCACGTACTCCCCGTCCGGGGCGGAGAAGGCCGCAACGTCGTTGATCCGATTCTGGGCGGCAATCCGCTCGTTGTCCCCTTCGGGGAACACGTTTTCTGAGGCGCCGAAGGACAGGCCGTAATCCCAGTCCCCGGCTTTGCCGGACATGCGGATCCCCCCCACGGTGTGGGTGTTGGGCATGGTACGGGTGGCGGGGTCAGGCTGTCCCAGGTCGACCGCCCGGTAAAGGGAAGCCTTCGTGCTCCCGTACTCCAGGGTGGCCCCCAAGAAAACCCGCTCGTACTCCGCATACCCACCCAGTCCCCCTCGCTGGCGCTCAAAGTCCACCCGCAGCTCGCCGTCCTGGGTTAAGGCGACGAACAACACCAATACCCCGGTCTCGTAATCGATGGTGTAGTCCGTCCCCCGGGAGAGGAGTTTTCCGTTGAGGTAAACGCGTTCGGAGCCCGGCACCACAGAAAGCCCCAGCATGAACACGTCGCCGGTCCGGCGATACTGAAAGGAGACCTTCAGGGCTGCCCCCTCTTGGAAGAAATCGTCGGGGAAGGAGATCTTGAGCACCCCCTCCTTTGGGTAAAGCGACCAGGCGAAGTCGGAGAACTGCGGCTCGGAGATGGGGAGGAAGTCCTCCTCCCCCGCCGGCCGCACCCAAAGCTCCAGGGATTCTTCGATCACATCCCTTTCCCCAAAGAGGAGGTAGCGGCGGCGGCCCGCCTCCGGGAAGGGATACCCCTCCCCCGACACCTCAAGGACCGCGTACTCGAAAAGGCCGGTGAGGAAGGCTTCCTCAAGGTCGCTATCCAGGATGAACGGGTATGTTTTCCTATCCGTCCCAGAAAGGTCATGGAGGTCGTTGTAGGTATCGATGGCGTCCTGGATCCGGCGGCGTAATAGGATCTTGGGGGAGGTACGCAGGATGAGCACGTCTCCCCCATCGCGCAGGACCAAGTAGTCCCCCGAGGAGAGGTCCACGGCCGATTCCTCGGCCAGGACCTCGGAAAGCCACCCCAGGCCGTAGTCACGCAAGAAGTCCTGAAGCTGGGTCGTAGCGGGGAGCGAAAGCTGCACCTCGGAAAACCCCTCCACGAACGGGGCCCTGAGGGGCCAGAAGTAGGCCCCTTCGAGCTGCCTTTGGTAGGGGGCGGGCTTCCAAGGCCGCTCCGGGTCTTCATAGGAAAAGACAATCTCCGCCTGGGCAGCTTGCCCGTGGAAGGTGACGCTTTCCGAGATCCCCTCCAGGCGAGCGGCCAGGCCGCTCAACGTGAACCCCTGGCCTTGGTAGGTAAGCCTTGCCCCAAGGAGCTTCTTGTTGTAGACGCCGAGCTCCCCCCGGCCCACATAGAAATCCCCAAGTTCCCCATGCCATGGGTCTTGGTCCAGCTTCAGCACAAAGTGCTGGAATCCTGGTCCCAGCCGATCGTCGAAGCTCGCTTCCAGGTTGATAAACCCCAGGGCCGAGCCGGTGATGTCCGCCCATAGGGACTGGTCCAGGTAAAGCTGGCCTGGGTAGATGTTCTCCAGGGCGAGCGCCTCCGGGTCGCCGATCCCGTAGCGGATGGTCCACGTCTTCTGCCCGGTCACGTCTATGGTGAAGGACGCGGTTTGCTCCTGCCCGAGGAGCCCCCAGGCGAGAAAAACCAAAGCGAAAATGGAAAGGAACGCCAATCTATTCATTAAAACATCACCCCAAGCGAAGCCCTAAACGAAGCGGGAAGGGTGGCGTGAAGTTCGGTTGCCAGGCTGAGGCGGAACGCCTCCCAACCCACGGATACCGCGCAAGCGAGCTTCTCACCGGAATACCCCACCCTAACGCCCAAACCTTGGGCCCATAGCTCGGCCCCCAGGGAGAAGGCCACCACTTCCCCAAACCCGTTGACCGCCCCCGCCAGGGCTCCGGTCAAAGGTTCTCCCAAGGGAAGCGGCAGAGCAAGCCCAAAGGAAACCGAAGGGGGCCAGCTCTCTCCTGAGACCGGAGCCCGGGCCATGAGCCCTTCCACCACGACCCCAATGGACAGGGGCCCCCGCAGCGAGGCCGCAAGGTCCCCGGCCCAGCCGATTCCCTCCTTGGGAAGCACATGCCGGAGCACCCGCACCCGCCCTCCCAGGGCGAAGTTTTGGGAAATTGGGATGCCAAGCGCCGCCACCGCCCCCTCGGCCCGGTAGCGGAGTTCCTCGTCGATGGGGCCGGAGTCGAGGACGATCCCCCCGATGCCGAATCCGGGAACGGAAGCGGAAAGCGAGGATACGCTTGCGACCCCAAACAGGTCTGAAGAGGAACACAGGGTCTGAAGTCCACCCCCCCAGGCGATCCCGGCCGGGTTGGTAAACAGGGCGCCCGGCCCGCTGGCCAGGGCAAGCCCGGCCCCGGCCATGCCCACATCCCAAGCGTCCCAGCCCAGTTCAAAAAGCGTCCCCATCCCCACGTGTCCCCAAACTGGGAGCGGGAGGAAGGCCAAGCTTAAGAGCACCAAAATCCCCCTCATCGCTGCACCACCACCCGCACGATCGGGGAGGTTCCAGCCTCGCAGCTCACCACCGCCAAATATAGGCCGCTTGCCACCGGGGCCCCCTGCGAGGTGGTCAGGGGCCAGTGGACCTCGCCGGCCCGCCCGGAGAGCTCCTTCCGCCAGAGGAGCCGGCCGGCAAGGTCGTAGATGCAAAGCTCGGCCCGGTCCGTCCCCTGGGGGAGCTCGTACAGGAAGCGCGCTTCCCTGGCGACCGGGTTTTCCAAGAGCCTGAGGCTAGGGGCCTGAACAGAGGCAGGAGTAGTCCCTTCCGCCGCGGCCGGCAGGAAGAGCTTCCCCCAACCCCAGCTGGGGTTGGGCACGGCCTCCGTGAAGGAATCGGCCCTGGCCCCGGAGGTGAGGGCGCCCCTCAGCTCATCCCAGGAAAGCCCGGGAGAAAGCGAAAGCAGAAGGGCACAGGCCCCGGCCACGTGCGGCGCGGCCATGCTCGTGCCCCGGAGCATGAAGTGCCATCCGTCGGGAAGCCTAAGCCAGTCCGGTTCGGCAGCCGTACTGGAGAGGGAAGAGGCGATCCAAGCCCCCGGGGCGCAGAGGTCCGGCTTGAGGCGGCCGTCCCGGGTGGGGCCGCGGGAGGAGAACGGGGCTAGCTCCCCCACGGCGTAGCCCTCTGCGTGCTCCTCCCCAGCGACCGAAGTCCAGCGGTCCTTAGTGACATAAGCCCCCACCGTGATCACCCGGTGGGCGTTTCCCGGCTCGGCGATGGTCATCTGGGAGTCCCCTTCCAAAAAATACCCGCTCGTGGAGTCCTCCACCCACCCATCCACCCGGCTCCCGGAAACCACCGGCGCTAACGTCAGCGTCCACGCGCGCCCCTGAACTGCCCCGGTAAGCTGGAGAAAGATCTCGTGGTCCCCATTCCGCGGATCGGTATAGATGCGATTGTCTATTAAGGCATTGCCCGCAGAACTAGTAAGATACCCGCTGGTTCCGGGGAGGACGGTGGTCTGCTGCCCCGAAGGCGCGACTACCTTCACCGTGAAGCTTGCGGAAACAGGATGCCAAAGCTCCACGCTCACGGATGAACTCTCCGGGACTAGATGCCAGGTAACCGGCCCATGGACCTCTGCCCCCACGTGAATCTTTTCCTGGGCCTCATTCCCCGCCGCTACTACGATCGCCCTGCCGGGCCCCTCGATCAGGGCGTCGATCGCCTGCTCAAAGAGGCTGGCTCCGTCGTGGGGACCGGCATGCCCTCCCAAAGACAGGTTCACAACACAAGGGAGCCCCAGCTCCTCGGCCCGCTCGAACACGAACGCAATCCCGTCCACCACCGAGGTATCGTAAAACGTGGTCTTCACCACGATCAGGTTCGCCTCCGGGGCCACCCCCACATAGCCCGCCGTGGAGGAGCTTCCGTCCCCGGCGGCTATTCCGGCCACATGGGTGCCATGGCCCATGGTGTCGGTGCTTTCTGTGTGGCCTGCGGCGATCTGTGCCTCGAGCTCGGACTGCGTGTAAACCCGACCGTAATTGAAGTGGTAACGGAGGGCGCTTCCGTCGGCGGGAAGTGTTTGATCCCACAGGAACAGGATCCGTGAGCCCTCCTCAAAGCCGTCCCCGTCCCGGTCCACCCGGAAGTCCGGGTGCAAGGGATCGATTCCTGAGTCGACGATCCCGATCAAGGTCCCTCCCCCCCGGGTGCCTGGAGGCCCTGCCCACACCGAGGGCGCCCCAACCTCTGGTACCGACACATCAAGCGCCGGGGAAAGGGGACGGGCGGCCTCTACATATTCCACCTCCGGCTGGTTCGAAAGGGAGGGAAGTTCAGAGAGCTTCACCGTGCCGGTGGCGAACCCTTGAAACACCCAGGAGGGCGAGAAACCCGGCAGGTTCCAGGCCGCCCCTGGTGTTTTCGTCCGCACGATGACGTATATTTCTTCCCCTGAGCCGAAGGCCTGGGACAGGACCTCACCGGAAAGGGGAACGGCCACGCCTGAATCTAAGGGAGCAAGGAGCCTGAGCAGGGGATCCAGCTTCTCCGGCCCTCCCAGTGCGAAGGAAAAACAGATCAAAACCAAAACGGCGACAAAAAGGCGTTTATTCATCGGGATGGCATTGTATCGCGCCCGCTTGACCGGGACCAAGGGGCATTGTACCCGGGTATCCTGCAAGGTAAACTACCCTGAGTGGAATGAAGAGGACAACTTTTCCGCCGCCAAACCTCCGCACACTCACCTTTATGCTGGTGGTGATTGTGCTGGGGCTGATTCTGGTCCAGACCTTCTGGCCCGTGGACCACCGTGGCATCAGCGAGTACACCTTCTCGCACTTCCAAGAGCTTTTGACCGCCGGCCAGGTGCAGGAGGTGGTGATCCAGGGAAGCCACATCGAAGGGCGCCTTAAGACTGGGGAAAGGTTCACCACCGAGGGGCCCCCTGAGGGCTCCCCGATCTACGCAGACCTGCAGAAAGAACTTGATTCCCAAGGGGTGACGTACAGCTTTAAGCCCACAAGTGGCAATTCCTGGTTCATCACGCTCCTTGCATACCTCCTTCCCGTAGCCCTGATCATCGTGTTTTGGACATACATGATGCGCAAGATGCAGGGAGGTGGTGCGCTCTCGTTTGGCCAGTCCCGGGCGAAACTCGTGACCAAGGAGTTCACGAAGGTGACGTTCAAGGATGTGGCCGGGATAGATGAGGTCATCGAGGAAGTGAGGGAGATCGTCGAGTACCTGCGTTCGCCCGGGCGGTTCACCCGGCTGGGGGCCGAGATCCCCAAAGGGGTGCTCCTCGTGGGGCCGCCTGGGACCGGGAAAACCCTGCTTGCCCGGGCCATCGCCGGAGAGGCCGCCGTGCCCTTCTACTCCATCTCCGGCTCGGACTTCGTGGAGATGTTCGTGGGGGTGGGTGCGGCCAGGGTGCGGGACATGTTCAGCAAGGCCAAGGCCAATGCCCCTTGCATCATCTTCATCGATGAGATCGATGCGGTGGGAAGGAAGAGAGGGGCGGGCCTCGGGGGCGGACACGACGAACGTGAGCAGACCTTGAACCAGCTCCTGGCGGAGATGGACGGTTTTGAGTCGAACACCGGGGTCATCGTGCTGGCCGCCACCAATCGCCCTGACGTCCTCGATCCGGCCCTGCTTAGGCCTGGACGCTTTGACCGCAAGATCGTGGTGCCCCGGCCTGACCTTCACGGACGCGAGGCCATCCTCAAGATCCACACCCGCAACAAGCGCCTGGGCCCGGACGTGGACCTCTCCATCTTGGCCCGCAGGACCCCAGGATTCGTGGGCGCGGACCTCGAGAACCTGTGCAACGAGGCGGCCCTGCTCGCCGCAAGGGCGCAGAAAGACTATATCGAGATGTCCGACTTCGAGGAGGCCCTGGATCGGGTGCTCACCGGACTCAAACGCCGCGGCCTTTACATCACCGAGCGCGAAAAGGAGCGCATCGCTTACCACGAGGCAGGGCATGCCCTGGTGGGGAAGCTCCTCCCCCATGCCGACCCGGTGCACAAGATCTCCATCATCCCCAGAGGGGAGGGGGCGTTGGGATTTACCTTGCAGCTTCCCACCGAGGATCGGTACATCGTTTCCCGGGATGAGCTGTTCGATAAGTTGACCGTGCTATTCGGCGGCCGGGCTGCCGAGGAGGTGGTTTTCGGTACCCAAACCACCGGCGCCGCCGAGGACTTCAAGCAGGCCACCGAGATCGCAAAGCGCATGGTGGTGGAGTACGGGATGTCGGAGACCTTAGGCCCCATCAACCTGGGAGCGGAGCGCACTAACGTCTTCCTTGGGGAGGAAATCGTAAAGAGCGATGAGCACTCCGAGGAGCTTTCAGCCACGGTGGACAAGGAGATCGTGAAGCTCCTAAGAGAGGCTTACCATCGGGCCAAGGACCTGCTTTTGCGCAACCGCGTCGCCTTGGACCGGCTGGCCAGAGAGCTTTTGCGCCACGAAGTCCTGGAGAGGGAGGAGATCGATATGGTACTGAAGGACGTGGCGCTGCAGCCCGCCACATGACCCTCCCGCCACGGCGCCTGGCCATCCTCGGGGCCACTGGCTCCATCGGGACTCAGGCCATCCAGGTAGTCCGGGAGCTACGCTCCCGAGGGGAGCCCTTCGAGATCAAAGTCTTGGCTGCCGGAAGGCGCGTGGAGGAGCTTTCCGCCCTGGCTAGGGAGTTTCAGGTTGAGCTCGTATGCTTGGCGGGCCCCGAGGAGGCGGCCAAGGCCCGGGCCCTTCTTCCCAAGGGAATCAAGGTGGTTTATGGCCCGGAGGGCCTGGCACAGGCAGCGGCCTGGCCCGACGTGGATCTCGTGCTGAATGCGGTGGTGGGAGCACGGGGGCTCAGGGCCACCCTGGCGGCCTTGGAAGCAGGTAAAACCCTGGCTTTGGCGAACAAGGAGTCCCTGGTGGTGGGGGGGGAGCTGGTCCTGGCGGCCAGCCGCCCCGGGCAGATCATCCCGGTGGACTCAGAGCACGCGGCCCTGCTGCAGCTTCTTTCCGGGGTACGCCGGGAGGAGCTCGCCAGGGCATGGATCACCGCCTCCGGCGGCCCGTTCCGGGATCGGAAGCCGGAGGAGCTTTCCGGGGTGACCCCTGAAGAAGCGCTGGCACACCCCACTTGGCACATGGGCCCCCGCATCACGGTGGACTCCGCCACTCTGGTCAACAAGGCATTCGAGGTCATCGAGGCCCACCACCTCTTTGGCCTTGCGTGGGAGGAGATCGGGGTGCTCCTCCATCCCCAGTCCATCGTGCACGCCCTGTTGGAGCTTTCGGATGGATCCTTCCTCGCCCAGCTCGCCGCCCCAGACATGCGTATCCCCATCCGAGCAGCCCTCACGCACCCGATCCGCCTTCCCCCCCCACCAACTCGCCTTCCCCTGGCCCAACTTGAGCTTTCCTTCCGCAAGCTCACAGCCGACCGTTTCCCCGCTTTCTGGACCGTGCTTGAGGCCGGAAAGAAAGGGGGCACCGCCCCGGCGGCCGCCAACGCCGCCGATGAGGTGTTGGTCGATGCTTTCCTGGCCGGGAAGATCCCGTTCCCTGCCATCGCAGAGGGGATAGCGGAGGTGCTCTCCCGCCACTCGCCAGTTCCCCTCACCGGGCTTTCCGAGTTGGAGGAGGCGGACGCCTGGGCTAGGGAAGAGGCGAGGAGGTTTGTGGAGAGGAACGCCGGCAAGGCATAAAATGGTGCTATGATCTTGAGTAAGCGTACGGACTACGGGATGCGAATCCTCTATGAGCTCGCGGTCGAGCCCCTCCGGTACCACTCGGCCCGCGCGCTCTCCGACCGCCACCGCGTCCCCGAGGCTTTCCTGCGCAAGATCCTTCAGGACCTGCGCGGGGCCGGCATCGTGGTGGCCCAGAAGGGACGCACCGGTGGGTATCGGCTGGCCAAAGCCCCGGAGGAGATCTCGGTGAGCCAGGTCCTCGCCGCCCTGGAAGGGCCGGTCCCGAAGCTCGCCTGCATCCTGGGGGAGGACTGCGAAATCGATGAAGACTGCCCCACCGCCCCCCTCTGGAGGTACCTGGAGCGGCGGATCAGAGAGGAGCTGTCCAGGCTGAGCCTGGCGGACGTGGTGGCGATGGCCAAAGCGGAGGTGAATTGATGGAGGTTACGCAGGATGCGGTGCGGGAGGTGCTGAGGGAGCGGGTAATCGACCCTGAGCTCGGTATCAACGTAGTTGATCTCGGGCTGATCTACGACGTCGAGATCTCCGGAGGCCGGATCTCCGTGGACATGACCTTAACCACCCCGGGTTGCCCCTTGGCCGGGACGCTCGCCGCTCAGGTGGAGGAAGCCCTGCGCCAGGCGTTTCCAGGGTTCGACGTTGAGGTGAGCCTGGTGTGGGAACCCCGCTGGACTCCGGAGCTGATGTCGGAGGAGGCCCGCCGCCACTTCGGCGCCCTATGAGCGAGGCCCAACGCTGCCCGATATGTGGGGAAAGGCTGGGGGAGCGACGCTGTCCCGCCCTGGGTGCCTTAATCTGTAGCACCTGTTGCGGCACGCACAGGCGTAAATCCATTGCTTGTCCCCCAAGTTGCCCCTTCCTGGTGGCGGCGGAACGACACCGCCGGGAGAGGCGGGCGCGGGAGCTCGCCCGCCTGTGGGAGGGGTTCGTGGAGGCCTTGGAAAGGCGGAGGATGGCTGAACTTCTCCCCTACCTGGAGGGGCTGCGCATGGCCCTCGCCCAGCTGGTTCACCGGTATCCCGCCGAGGACCTGGAGGTTGCCGCCGCCCTGAGGTACTTGGCCCAGCGGCTTTCCCCGATAGAGCTGGTGGAGCCGTACGTGCCCAGGCTGGGCCGGCCGCTCGAGGAGGTCTTCTTGGAGCTCGTGCGGGAGGGGAAGGCGGACCCGGATGCCCTAAAGGAGGCCTGCCAGGGCCTGGCCGCTTTCGTCGAGGAGTTCACCTCCGAGGAAGAACCAGATAGGTTTGTGACCGCCTTGCTCGGCACCTACCCACCCGAGGAGCCGGAGAAAGGCGGCCTCATCATCCATCCCTGAGGGTCTTGTCCAGTCCAACGGCTTTGGCCAAGGCCAAGTAGAGGCCCAGCCCAGCCGGTACCCCCACCAATACCCTTACCCATGTCCCCAGGCCGGCAAGGACCCACCGATCGAGTGCCCACAGCCCCAGGCCCATCCCGAGCGCCGCAACCGCCGCCTGTGCCACCGTCCTCCAAGGGATCCAACCGCGTCGACCCCGCCACAGGATAAAACCCTGGAGCAACGCGTCCACCCATCCGGAAAGCCCGGTGGCCAGGGCCAGCCCGAAGGTGCCCCACGGCCCTACCCACCACAGGTCCAGGCCTATGTTTACCCCCACGGCCGCGGCCGCGGTGAGAACCGGAATTTCAGGTCGGCCCAAGGCGTAGAAAGCACGTGAGAACAGGTACACCAGGCCATAGGCCCACAGGCCGGAAAGATAAGCGGACAGCGCCCCGGAAGTTCGTACCGTGTCAGCCTGAGTGAACGCCCCGTGCTGGAACAAAAGGGCCACAATGGGCCTCCCCAGGACCAGCAGCCCGGCCATGGCAGGGAGAAGCAGGGCCGCCCCAAGGCCAACGCCCTTGGACAGGGCGGCGGAAAAGCCCGCATCGGAACCTCTGACGGCCTCGCGGGAAAGCCGGGGCAAAGCGGCCGTGGCCACGGACACCGCCAGCATCCCCACCGGAAGCTGAAACAGACGCATGGCGTATTGGAGCACGGCCACGGAACCATCCGCAAGGAAGGAGGCCAGCCTGTTATCAACAAGCAGGTTCACCTCGGCCACTGCAAGCCCCCCGAGCACCGGAAGGAGCCTGCGCCCCATCTCCTTGAGCTCCCCCAGGCGTACCTCTCCCTCCCCCTTGAAGTGCTTCGCTGCCCAGGGCAGCTGAAGCGCCATCATCCCTGCCCCGCCAAGGAGCACCCCCACCGCCACCCCGAAGATGGGCGGGGAAAAGGTGCGGGAGAAAACGAGCGCCCCTAGGATCACCCCAAGGCTCAGGACCGCCGGGGAGAGGGCGGGCAGGAAGAATCGACCGTGTGCATTGAGCACCCCCCCAGCCAGGGCCGAAAGGGAGGAAAACACAAGGAAGGGAAACACCCACCGGGCCAAGGAAACTGCAAGCGAGAGTTTTTCCGGGGGGAACCCTCCGGCAAGGAGGGGGATGTACCAGGGGGCAAGAAGGCAGCCCAAGGTGCATACGGGTACCAGTACCAAAAGGAGGGAGATCAAGGTGGCCCGGGCGAGGGGAGCGCCCTCCCCTCGCTCCTCGGCGCGTACGTACACCGGGAGGAAGGCCGCAGCCAACCCCCCTTCGCCCAGGAGCCGGCGCAGAATGTGGGGGACGAAATAGGCGATGAGAAAAGCATCATAGGCGGAAGAGGCGCCGAAGACATGGGCCAAGGCGACCTCCCGCGCCAAGCCCACCACTCGGGCCAGCCCCGTTCCGAGGGTGCCCCGCAAAACATCCCCCAAGAACGGGCCGATGCCGAAAAAACGCGCGACCTTCCGCGCGAGGGACCCAACCTGTGCGATGACCCCTTTGGGGCCGGGGGCCATCAGTCGGCGGCGGTTACTGTAATCGTGACCTTGGCAGCGATGTCCTCGTAGATGCCGACCTCGACCTCGTACTCACCCAGGGCCTCAATGGGCTCCATTCGGATGCGGTGGGGGTCCACCTTCTCGCCAAAGTTCTCCTCGATGGCCTTGGCCACGTCCTGAGGGCGAACCGCGGCGTAGAGCTTGTCTTCGTCGTGGACCTTCCGGGCAAAGCTGAGCTTGGCACCCGAGAGCTTCTCCGCCAGCCTTTGGGCTCGGGTGCGCCTGTCGGCAAGCTCGGCTTCGTATTCGGCCCGAAGCTTGGAGAAACGGGCCATCTCGTGTGGCGTTGGCATGGTGGCAAAGCCCCTGGGAAGCAAATAGTTGCGGGCATAGCCGTCCTTGACCTCGACCACATCCCCCGGGATTCCAAGTCCCGGCACCTCTTTGATAAGAAGCACTTTCATGCCGATCCCCCTTGAGCTCAAATGGTAGGGGGAAGCCCCGCCCAGGGCAACTCCAGGGCGTGCTATACTTGCTTTGACATGTTCCGCTGGAGGGAGCTTAACCCTGATGGGCGCGTTCTGATCATGGGGATACTCAACGTCACCCCCGATTCGTTCTCCGATGGGGGTCGATTCCTTTCCCCGGATGCCGCGGTGGAGCGTGCCCTCGCCATGGAGAAAGAAGGGGCCGACATCATCGATGTCGGGGGGGAGTCGAGCCGTCCGGGGGCGGAACCCGTTCCGGTGGAGGAGGAGCTTCGGAGGGTGCTCCCGGTGCTCGAGCGGCTGCGGGGAAAGCTCCGGATCCCCATCTCCATAGACACCACCAAGGCCGAGGTGGCAGAAGCCGCCTTGCGTGCCGGAGCTAGCATCGTAAACGATATCTCCGCCTTGAGGTTCGATCCGGCCATGGCCTCCTTGGTGGCCAAGTTCGGAGCAGGGCTCGTGCTCATGCACATGCTCGGCACCCCAAAGACCATGCAGCAAGCCCCCCACTACGAGGACGTAGTTACGGAGGTGCGGGATTTCCTGGCCGAGCGTGCCCAATATGCCCAAAGCCAGGGGATCCCACGGGAGGCCATCGCCGTCGACCCCGGGATTGGCTTTGGGAAAACGGTGGAGCACAATCTGGAGCTTCTCCGGCGCCTTCCGGAGCTCGTGGAGCTCGGGTTTCCGGTGCTCGTGGGTCCGTCCCGCAAATCGTTCATCGGGGCCATCCTCGGCCTTGGGGTGGAGGAGCGGCTGGAGGGGACGCTCGCGGCCTGCGCAGTGGCGGTGGTGCGGGGAGCGGATATCCTGCGGGTACACGATGTTAAGGAGGTGCGAAGGGCAGCGGACTTGGCCCTGCACCTAAGGAGGGAAAGATGAGGCTTGAACTTGCTCGGCTTAGGGCTGCGCCCGGCCGGCTGTTTCGCGTGAGCGGGCAGGAGGAGATCCCCACCCTGGATTGGTGGGGGGAGCGCCTGGCCCTGGAGGGGCCGGTCCAGGTGAAAGCAAGCGCCTTTTACCAAGCAGAGCGGGTGTTCCTGACCCTGGAGGTGAAAGGACGGATCCACCGCCGCTGCTCCCGTTGCCTGGCCGAGCTGGTCGAGGAGTTTCACCACAAGGACTTCCTGGAGGTCCCGGTGAAGGAGGAGGGGGCTTTCTTGGAGCTTTCGCCCCTGATCGAATCCGGGGTGCGCTTGGCCATCTCGCCACGACCGCTATGCCGTCCCGATTGTCGAGGTATCTGCCCGAGCTGTGGGGCGGACCTAAACTTCGAAGACCACCGCCCTGGCTGCGAAGCCTTGAGGCGCACGCCGGACCCCAGGCTAGCCAAGCTCAAGGAGCTCCTGTGAGGACAGGATGAGGGTGCTAGGGGTTGATCCAGGGCTCGCAGCTTGCGGCTACGGGGTGGTTGAGGAATCCGGCGAGGGGCTGCGGCCGCTCGCCTCCGGCACCGTGCGGACCTCCTCAAACAGCCCCCTTCCCAGCAGGCTGGGCAAGATCTACCGGGAGCTCCACCGGGTAATCCAGGCTTACGAGCCGGATGCGGTGGCGGTGGAGGAGGTGTATCTTGCCCGAAACGCCCCTTCGGCCATGCTCACCGCTCAGGTGGTGGGGGTGATAAAACTCCTGGCCGAAGGACGAACCCTCAAATGCTACGCACCCCGGGAGATCAAAAAATGGATCACAGGATCCGGCTCAGCTCCTAAAGACCAAATGCTCCGCATGATGGAACATCTCCTTTCCACAGAGGATCTGGGCTCGGATCACGCAGCCGATGCCCTGGCAGTGGCGGTATGTGCCCTGTTTGACGAGGGAAGATGACGATATATCAGGCGCTTTCGATCGAGGAGGTGCCGGAGCGGCTTCTTCTGATCGATGGCCATTCCGCCCTGTTCCGCTCTTTTTACGCCATCCCAGAGCTCACCACCTCCCGGGGCGAGCCGGTGAACGCCGTGTACGGCTTTTTGCGCACTTTGCTTATGGCCCTGCGCCAGTACCCCTCCCGGTATGTGGCGGTGGCCTTCGACGCCGGAGGGGTGACCGTACGCCACCGGGAGTTCGCCGCCTACAAGGCCACCCGCAAGGAAATGCCCGCCCTCCTGGCCCAACAGCTCCCTAGGGTTAAGGAACTCCTCGATGCCCTGGGCATCCCCAGGCTTGAAATGCCCGGCTTTGAAGCGGACGACATCATGGCCACCCTATCGCACCTAGCGGAAAGGGAGGGCATCCAGGTCCTGAACCTCACAGGCGACAAGGACATGGCCCAGCTCGTCTCCGACCGGGTGTTCCTCTTGCGCCCGGGAAGGAAACCAAGCGAAGGGCTCACGCTCCTCGATCCCCAAGGGGTAGAAAAGAAGTTCGGCGTACCCCCAGATAAGATTGTGGATCTGCTCGCCCTTGTGGGGGACGCCTCGGACAACGTGCCCGGGGTCAGGGGGATAGGAGAGAAGACGGCCAAGAAACTCCTTTCCGAATACGGCTCCCTTGAAGGAGTGCTCGAGGCGGCGGAGCGAATTCCCAACCGCAAGGTGGCCCAAGCCTTAAGGGAGCACCGAAAGGAGGCACTCCTCTCCCAGGAGCTGGTCCGGTTGCGGGACGTCCCCTTGGAGATTTCCCTTTCCGACCTGAGGCCAGCCGAGATCGATCCTGACGAGCTTGTCTCCCTCCTTGAGGAGCTCGAGTTCAAGTCCATCCTGGCTGAGCTCAAGGTGAAAGAGGTGCCGGAGCTGGTCTTCCGGCTCGTAACCTCTCAGGAGGAGCTAGAAGACCTGGTGGCGCGTATCCATAAGGCGGAGGAGTTCTCCCTAGACCTTGAGACCACGGGCAAGGACCCGCACACGGCTGAGATCGTGGGGATCGCCTTGGCCCTGCGCCCCTACGAGGGCTACTACATCCCCGTGGGGCATGACTATCAAGGAGCCCCAGACCAGCTCCCGCTTTCCCAGGTGCTTTCCGCCCTAAAGCCGCTGCTTGAGGGGGAGCGGCCCCGCGTGATCGGCCAAAACCTGAAGTACGACGTCGAAGTCCTGGCCCGCTACGGGATCGATGTGCGGGGAATCTGCTTCGACGCCATGATCGCCCACTGGCTCCTCCATCCCAATGCCCCCTCCCACGGGCTTGAGACGATCGTGCGGGATGAGCTCGGCCAGCGGGTGCAATCGTACAAGGAACTCCTCGCCGAGGGTGGGGAGGGGGAGATACGAGAGGTGCCGCTGGCCCGGGCCGGCCGGTATGCTGCCGAGGACGCCGAGGTGGTATGCCGCCTGCGGACTCCCTTAACAGAAAAGCTGAAGAAAAACGAACTTTTACCCCTGTTCGAACAGGTGGAGGTTCCCCTGATTAAGGTGCTGGCCTGGATGGAGCGGCGGGGGGTGCTCCTGGATCCCGAGGTCCTCAGGGAGCAGGGGAAAGAACTTGAGCTTTTGATCGAGCGCCTCAGGGAGGAGCTGTTTTCGCTGGCCGGAGGGCCGTTCAACCCCGACTCCGTGCCCCAGGTGCGCGAGGTCCTGTACGAGCGGCTTAAGCTCCCGGTCATCTCCAAGACGAAAACCGGCCCCTCCACCGATGCCCAGGTGCTGAGGGAGCTCTCCGCCTTCCACGAGCTTCCGGGCAAGCTCATCGCCTACCGGGAGCTGGAGAAGCTCCGGAACACCTACATCGAGAAGCTCCCCAGGTGTGTGAACCCGAAGACCGGCCGCATCCACACCTCTTTCAACCAGACGGGGACGGCCACCGGGCGCCTGTCTTCCTCCGATCCTAACCTCCAGAACATCCCGGCCAGGCATGAAGTTGGGGTGGACATCCGGCGGGCGTTCGTCGCCCCGCCCGGGCGCCTGCTCCTTGCGGCCGACTACTCCCAGATCGAGCTCCGCATCCTGGCTCATCTTTCCGAAGATGAGCGGCTGATCGAGGCCTTTCGCTCAGGGGAGGACCTGCACCGGCGGACGGCGGCGGAGATCTTCGGGGTGTCGCAGGACAAGGTGGACCCCCACATGCGCACAGTGGCAAAGAGGGTGAACTTCGGCATCGTGTACGGGATCAGCCCTTATGGACTAGCCCGGGACCTTGGGATTCCCCAATCCGACGCCAAGCTCTTCATCGACCGTTTCTTCGCTGCTTACCCGGGGGTCAAGACGTTCATCGACCGGATGGTGGAGGAGGCCACCCGTACCGGGTACGCCCGGACGATCTTGGGGCGCAGGCGGCCGCTTCCCGGGCTCACCTCCCAGGACAAGCGGCGTCAGGGATACGACCGGCGCAATGCCATCAACACCCCCATCCAAGGGTCGGCGGCCGACCTCATGAAGCTGGCCATGCTGAAGCTCCACCGGCTGTGGGAAGAGGGGGAGTTTCCAGGGGACATGATCCTCCAGATCCACGACGAGCTGATCTTCGAGGTGGACGAGGGGGAGGTAGAAACCGCCCAGCGGGTGGTGCGGGATGCCATGGAGGGCGTGTGGGAGCTCAAAGTCCCCCTCAAGGTGGACATCAAGCTCGGCAAAAACTGGGGCGAGCTTTAGATCTGTTTTTGTAAGCTATGGAGAAAGGGCTTTCCAGTTTGGAGAACTGGCTCTGGGAGGCGCCTGTGCCATCCGCGGGCCGGTGGATGTCGGCCCATGACCCTTGCTGTGGCTCCGGCGGTCTCCTCATCCCTACGGCTTCTGGAAACCCACGCTGTAGAGGAAAACGGCCGACGTATGCTCAAGCTGTTTGACTAAGCCTTGGAGGCTGGACAACGATGGTTGAGTTAGACCA
>JAGGRX010000067.1 GCA_021159405.1 Candidatus Bipolaricaulota bacterium
ACGTCCTTCCCCGTCAAGGCATTTGAGTTTCGTCTTCAAGACAGTCTATAATGTTTGGATTCTTTGCAAGGAGGGTGACATGAAGGAGATCCGCTGGCATGGGCGTGGAGGCCAGGGGGCGAAGACCGTCTCCCAAATCCTCGCCCAAATTAACCTCCGTGAGGGAAAGCACGTTCAGTCCTTCCCGGAATACGGGCCGGAGAGGTCCGGGGCCCCGATCCGCGCCTACAACCGCATCTCAGACGAGGAAATCCTCATCCACTCAGGGGTCTACCACCCGGATATCTCAGTGGTCGTGGACGAATCGCTGCTTGAGTCGGAGAACCCCACCGAGGGCCTCAAACCTGACGGGACGTTGGTCGTAAACACCAAACGCTCCCCGGACGAAGTTCGCAGGCTCACCGGCTTTTCCGGGGAGATCGTCTGCCTGGACGCGGACAAGATCGCCCAGGAAGCCGGCACCGGCTTCCCCAACGTCCCCATGTTGGGAGCGGTGGTGGCAGTACTGGGGAGCGACCCCAAACTGGCGGAGGAGGAGCTCAGGGAAACCCTGTCCCATAGGCTTCCCCCCGAGGTAGTGGAGAAGAACCTTCAGGCCTTCCGGGCAGGGCATGCGGCGGCGAAAGGAGCGAGGCAAAATGCCTGAGCTTAAGACCTGGAAGGAGCTTCCCATCGGCGGGGTCATCCCGGGAGGGGCGACCCCGGAGCTAAACAAAACCGGCTCATGGCGTTCCCAGCGCCCTATCTGGAACGCGGAAAAGTGCATCCATTGCCTTCAGTGCTGGCTGCATTGTCCTGATGACTCCATTCTGATCAAGGAGGGCAAGGTCACTGGGATCGACTACGAGTATTGCAAGGGCTGCGGGGTATGCGCTCGCGTATGTCCGGTGAACGCCATCGAGATGGTCCCGGAAAGGGGGGAGGGATGAAGAAGACGATGACCGGCCACAAGGCGGTGGCCGAAGCGATGCGGCAGATCGAGCCGGACGTGGTGGCGGTTTACCCCATCACCCCCCAGTCGGAGATCGCCGAGTACTACGCCCAGTACGTGGCTGATGGGATCGTGCACACGGAGCTTGTGCCGGTGGAGTCCGAGCACTCGGCCATGTCCGCCTGCGTGGGGGCGGCGGCGGCCGGGGCGCGGGTGATGACCGCCACCGCCTCTCAGGGGCTGGCGCTGATGATCGAGATCGTGTACATCGCAGCCTCGATGAGGCTGCCCATTGTGATGGCGTTGGCCAACCGGGCCCTGTCCGGCCCCATCAACATCCACTGCGACCACTCGGACGCGTACCTGGCCCGGGATGCCGGGGTGGTGCACATCTTCGCCGAGTCCGCCCAAGAGGCCTACGACTGGATGATCATGGCCCAGAGGATCGCCGAACACGAAAACGTGCGCCTGCCGGTGGTGGTGAACCTGGACGGGTTCACCCTCACCCACTCGGTGCAGGTGGTGGAACCGCTCCCAGACGAGGCAGTGAAAAAGTTCGTGGGCGAGTTCAAACCCGCCTATCCCCTGCTGGACGTGGACAACCCCTCCACCTGGGGGCCGTTCGCCATGCCCGACTATTACTTCGAGCTCAAACGGGCCCAGCAGGCTGGGATGGAAGCGGTGCCTGAGGTTTACCTCCAAGTCCAGGAGGAATATTCCAAGCTGTCGGGGCGGCCCTACAAGGGGTTCTTCGAGGCTTACCGGCTTGAGGATGCCGAGAGGGCGATCGTGGTCATGGGCTCCACCGCCGGGACGGCCAAGGTGGTGGTGGACGAGCTGCGGGCCAAGGGGGAGAAGGTGGGGCTCCTCAAGGTGTGGCTATGGCGCCCCTTCCCCAAGGAGGAGATCGTGAAGGCCTTAAGCCATGTGTCCAAGGTAGCGGTTCTAGACCGGGCGTTCTCCTTTGGGAACATGGGGGCTTTGTATCTCGACGTGACCTCCGCCTTCGTGCATCAAGACCAAAGGCCACAGTTCGTGAACTACATCTACGGCCTCGGGGGCCGGGACACCACCACGGAGCAGCTCGCCCAGGTGTTCGAGGAGCTGAAGACGGCCCAGCCCGGTGAGCTCCGCTACATCGGACTCAGGGAGTGAGGAGGAAGGGATGCCAAGCATAAAGGTTCTTGCCCAAAGGGAAGAGGCTCAGGTCCGGTTCACGGCCGGACATTCCCTGTGCGCGGGCTGTGCCGAGCCCATGATCGTGCGCACCGTGCTCAACGCCATCGAGGAACCGGTGGTGGTGGCCAACGCCACCGGGTGTCTGGAGGTGGCCACCTCCCGCTACCCCACCTCGGCCTGGAACGTGCCCTGGATCCATTCGGCGTTTGAGAACGCCGCCGCCACCATCGCCGGAGTAGAGGCCGCCTACAAGGCCTTGAAGCGGATCGGCAAGATCAAAAAGAGGATCCGGTTCGTGGCGTTTGGCGGAGACGGTGGCACCTACGACATCGGCCTCCAGGCCCTATCCGGGGCCCTTGAGCGGGGCCACGACTTCCTGTACGTGGTCCTGAACAACGAGGCGTACATGAACACCGGGGTGCAGCGTTCCTCCGCCACCCCCAGGTGCGCCTCGGCCACCACCTCCCCGGCGGGGAAGGCTATCCCAGGCAAGCCCCAGGAGAGGAAAGACCTCACGGAGATCGTGGTCGCCCACCACGTGCCATATGTGGCCCAGGCCTCCGTCTCTCACCTCATTGACCTTGCGAACAAGGTGGAGCGGGCCATGCGATATGAAGGCCCGAAGGTCATCAACGTGCTTTCCACCTGCCCGCTTGGCTGGCGTGTCAAGCGTGACTCGACTATCGCGACGGCGAAGCTTGCGGTGGATACCTGCTATTGGCCCCTGTACGAGGTGGTGGAGGGGAAGTACAAGGTCAACTACAAGCCCAAGGAGAAGCTGCCCATCGAAGAGTGGCTTAAGCCCCAGGGGCGGTTCCGGCATCTGTTCAAGTCCGAGGAGGGAAAGAAACTCATCGCCGAGCTACAGGCGGCGGTGGACCGCCACTGGGAGGAGCTCCTCAGGAAGGAGCGGTGCACCCAAGAGGCGTGAAGGAGAAGCGGCCCAGGTCCTGGTGGTGGGGCCTGGGCCGCGATCTTTTCATTGGCGCTGCGTTGGGGGCGGCCGTGGGCGCTGGGTTTCAGGATGTTGCGTTCGGCACCTGGGTAGGTGCTGCGGTAGGGGCCTTGCTTCACGTTTACTTCCGCCTCCGCGTCCGCTAAGGGCGTTCGAATGCGGCCAGAAGCTCCTCGGAGGGCTGCCAGTGAAGCTGCTTGCGGTAGGTGCGGTGGGGGCGGTAGCGTCGCCGGGCCTCCTCCAGCGGAGAACCCATTACCTCAACCTTCTTTAAGTCTGCCGTTCCCAGCCCCAGGCGGGCCGCGTGCTGGAGGTAGCCGATCTCCTCGGGGGAAAAGCCCATGAGGTGGGCGCACGCTGCGTCCACGGCTACGGGGTCGGTCCCGGCCAGGGCCATCCGATGGTCCACTGGATCGCCTTGCGTGGGCCCATCGCCCTCCATCCCCACGTACCCGTCGATCACCGCAAGGTGCGGCACCAGGCGCCGGGCCAACAGGGCGAGGTTCAGGTTGATCGCAGGGTACCCCTGATGGATGGCCATCTTGTCGGGATTCCGGATCGCCCCCACAACCATGTTCTTCAGGGAGGCGGTGATGATCACCGTGTCATGGGTCTTGGGCACGGCCACCGAAACCCGTACTGACTCCAGGGCGGTCCGGGCGACCCGGACCTCTCGGGGCCGGCCGGCCCGATCGTAAATCGTAAGCGTGGTGTCTTCATCCTGATTGAGATCGAGGAATTCTAGGTCGAACTTTCTTGCAAGGGCGGTGTAGCCGAAGTTGTGGAACGCGCGCATGGTATCCTCCGCCGAGCCCTCGCCCAGGATCACCCGCCGTGGCCCGAAGGAGAAGATGAGTTCCAGCACCGCCTCCAGGGCCCCAGGGTGGGTGGCGGAAAGCTTTCGCGTGGCGGAGACGCAATTGGGCTTCACAAGCACCTGCTCCCCGTGAAAAAGGGGGAGTAGGTCCTCCTGAGAGGAGAGGAGCCGCAGGGCCTTCTCCACCCCCTCCCGATGGCCTTCCGCCTTCGCTACCAGGTACACCCGCGCCGTGCCCATCGACCCTCTAGCCTACTGGCCCAGGCGTTCGTTTGGCCTTGGGCGATAGCCGTTGAGGAAATCGAGCCCCGACATGCGGCGCTTTCCCTCGGGTTGCAGTTCGAGGAGCTCCACCGCCCCCGTGCCACAGATGACGCAAAGTCGCTTTCCTTTTATGGTGATGGTCCCCGGAGGGCCGGCAGGCCCCCCTTCTAAAACCTTTGTGCGGTGGATTTTTAGGAGGCGTCCGCGGAAGCGGGTGAAGGCCGAAGGCCAGGGGTTCATGCCCCGCACCCAGTTGTGCACCCGCTCCGCCGGCCAGGACCAGTCTATTTCCCCGTCCTCCTTACGGAGCCGGGGGGCCAAACTCCCCTCCTTCGGCTGCGGCCTTGGGCGGATGCGACCCCGTGCATACCCCTCTATCGTCTCCACAAGCAGCCTCCCCCCAAGCTCGGCCAGGCGCCCCTCAAGCTCCCCCCGCGTCTCATCCGGCCCGATCTCTACCTCCTCCTGCCGCAGGATGGGGCCGGTGTCCATGCCCTCATCCAGGAGGAAGATGGTAACCCCGGTCTTCCGCTCCCCATTGAGGATGGCCCAGGCCACCGGGGCCGCCCCCCGGTAGTTGGGGAGGAGCGAGGCATGCACGTTGATGCAGCCGAGCCGAGGGATCTGGAGAACCTGCCTTCTCAGGAGTTGGCCGAAGGCGGCCACCACCAAAAGGTCCAACTTGAGCGAGTGGAGCCGGCTCAAGGGCTCCGGGGCGTTGATGGATGGGGGCTGGAGCACCGGAAGGCCGAGCTCTTCTGCGGCCGTTTTCACCGGTGGGGGCTTTGGGGAAAGCCCGCGGCCGGCGGGCCGGTCTGGCTGGGTGATCACAAGGAGGATCCGCCCGGCCTCGGCCAGGGCGCGGAGGACAGGCACGGCGAACTCCCCGGTCCCGGCAAACGCGATCCTTAAGTTCTTCAAGTTTCTGAGTGGGCTAGCCTTCTGTTTTCTTCTTTCCGGGAGCGCAGCTTGCGGTACTCCCGCAACAGCCGGCGCCGCTCCCCGGCTGAGAGGTGGTCCAGATACAGGACCCCATCCAGGTGATCGATCTCGTGCAGAAGAAGCCGGGCCTCAAGCCCCTCCAGGTGAAGGTCGACCTCCTTCCCATCCTCGGAGAGAGCCCGCACGCGGACCTGTTTCGGTCGTGCCAGGTCCGCCTCCACCCCGGGGACGGAAAGGCAAGCCTCGCTGTCTAGCTCAAGCTCCTCCGAGCGCCAGATCACCTCGGGGTTGAGGAGGATCCGCTCCTCCTCGCCCAGCCTGACCAGGATGACCCGGGACAGGAGTCCCACCTGGTTGGCGGCAAGCCCCAATGCCTCCACCTGGGAAAAGGCCTCCCGCAGCTTTTCGGCTGCCTTGCGGGCGGGGGGGCTTTCGGGCTCAACTTCCTTGGCCCGACGCCGCAATACGCGATCGGGATAAACGCGGATCATCTTCCCTCCTTGGCTCCCACGCAAGAGCGCTTATTATAGATGGATTTGTCCATATGCCTAAAGCGGGGGACCTTGAAGGCCGGATCGAGCTAGTGCGCAAGGTGGTGGAGCTCGAGCGGGCGCGGGGGCTTCAGGACCGTGCCGCCATAGGGGGGCTTGAGGCGTTCGTAAGCCGCCACCTGCCCGAGGGGAAAAGAGCCGTGGCCGGCTATTCCCAGATGAGCCCGGCGGCCCGGGCCAAGGCCTTGGAGCAGCTCGAGGAGGTTTTGACCTCACTGGGGAGGGGCAGGCAGCCCTGCCCCGAGGACCTCGCCCGCCCGGTGGAGGAGGCAGCCGGGGTGGGGGAAAAGAGGGCCGCCCTCCTCCGAAAGCTCGGCATCGAGACGATCGAGGACCTCCTCACCTTCTTCCCCCGCCGGCTGGAGGACCGGTCGGTTCAGAAGCCCATAGGAGAGCTGGCCGACGGGGACGCCGTGACGGTGGTGGGCACCGTGCGGGCAAAGTCCAGGATGAGGGTAAGGCCGCACCTGGAGCTGATAAAGGTCGCGGTGGACGACGGAACAGGGCTCCTTTTCGCCATCTGGTTCAACCAACCCTGGCTTTGGGACGAGCTCCGGCAAGGGGAGAAGTACGCCTTTTACGGCAAGGTGCAGAGGAGGTTCGGGGAGCTGCAGATGGAAAACCCGGTATGGGAGCCGGCCGGGGCGGGCTTCCACACAGGCCGCTGGGTGCCCATCTACCCGGCCACGGAGGGGCTGAGCCAGGCCAGCCTGCGCTGGCTCATCCGGCGCAACCTGCGCCGCTACGGGCGTGTGATCCCCGAGATCCTGCCCGAGGAGGTCCGCCGGAGGCTGGGCCTTCCCCCCCGCCGGGAGGCGATCCGGAGGATCCATTTTCCCCGCGGGCCCCACGACTTCGAGCGTGCGAGGAAGGCCCTGGCCTTCGAGGAGCTTTTCTTGCTGCAGCTTGGGCTGGCCTTAAGGTACAAAAAGGAGGCCCGCGGCCGCTCCCTTAATCCGGACCCAAAGCTCGTGGAGCGCTTCGTGCAAGGCCTCGGCTTTGACCTCACCCCCTCTCAAAAGCGGGCCCTAGCCGCCATCGAACAGGACCTAAGGGCCCCTTACCCCATGCTGCGCCTCTTGCAGGGGGACGTGGGGGCCGGAAAAACCGTGGTGGCCGCCGGGGCGTGCGTCATGGCCGCCTCCGCCGGGGCCCAGGCCGCGTTCATGGCCCCCACGGAGATCCTGGCCGAGCAACACTTTTTCGTGCTTCAGGAACTTTTCTCCGGCCTTCCTATTCGTGTGGAACTCCTAGTAGGTGGGAGCGGGACTAGAAAGCGGCGGGTCCTCGCTGCCATCGCCGCAGGCGAGGTGGACGTGGTGGTGGGCACCCATGCCCTGATCCAGGAAGACGTAAGCTTCCGCGACCTGGGGCTGGCGGTGGTGGACGAGCAACACCGGTTTGGGGTGGTGCAGCGGGCGGCCCTGGAGAAGAAGGGCGAGGGCACCAACATCCTGGTCATGTCCGCCACCCCTATCCCCCGCACGGTGGTCCTCACCCTGTATGGGGAGTTCGCCCTGTCGGTGCTGGAGGAGATGCCCAGGCCTCGCGAGAAAGTCCGCACCGTGTGGGTGTCGGAGTCCCGTCGGGAGGAGGTGTACCGGGAGGTGGAGGGGTTCCTCGCCCGGGGGGAGAAGGGCTACGTGATCTTTCCGCTGGTGGAGGAATCCGAGGAGCTTGACCTGCGGGCCGCCACCCAGGCCTACGAGGAGCTGGCCCGGCGGTTCGGAAGAGAGCAGGTGGGCCTCCTGCACGGCCGCATGCCCCCGGAGGAGAAACGGGCAGCGATGTCCGCGTTTCGGGCGGGGGAGGTGAAAGTGCTTGTGGCCACCACGGTGGTGGAGGTGGGGCTGGATGTCCCGGACGCCTCGTTCATGGTGATCGAGCACGCCGATAGGTTCGGCCTGGCGCAACTGCACCAGCTCAGGGGCAGGATCGGCCGGGGAGGCCAGGAGGCGGTGTGCTATGCCATCGCTGACCCCAAGACGGAGGAGGCAAGGCGGCGCCTTTCGGCCTTTCGCGACCTTACCGATGGGTTTAAGATTGCGGAGGCGGACCTTCAGATCCGAGGGCCGGGTGATCTTTTGGGGACAGCCCAACATGGCTTTGTATCCCGGCTCAAGGCGGCCAACCTGATCCGGGACCTGGGGCTTCTGGAGCAGGCCCGGGTCGAGGCAAGAAGGCTTGTGGAAAAGGGGGTGCCCGAGCGGCTGCGTCGGGAGGTGGAGCGCAGGTTCGGGGAGGAACTGGAGCTTTTGGGGGTGTGAATGATCGACGAGCGGCTGATGGCCAGGATCGAAAGGCTCTCCGGCCTTGAGCTTTCGCCGGCGGAAAGGGAGGCCCTCCGGGCCGATCTCACCCGCATCCTGGAGTACTTTCAGAAGCTTACGGAGCTGGATACGGAAGGGGTACCCCCGTTTGAGCCCCTGCCGGGGAGGGTGAACGCCTGGCGGGAGGACGAGCCCCGGGAGTCGCTATCGCAGGAGGAGGCCCTGGCCAACGCCCCCGACAGGCAAGACGGCTATTTCAAGGTCCCCCGGGTTTTCGGTGGCCCCTAGCATGCCCCGCCCAGCCTCTCCTCTATCAGGCGACGGACCTCTTCCGGCCGGCGGGTGGAGAAAACGAGCTCCCGCAATCTCCCGCCACGGAGCTCGAGCACGACCCTGGGGCTGCGGGGATCCACGAAGGCCATGATCCAGCCACCTCTGCGCCGACTCCAGCTCAATCTCCATCCCACACCACCGTAGGAGAGGAGCGAGCGCTCATCCCGCCGGGCGGCAGCCACCCTATCCCAGGGGATGGTCCGCCGGATGGCCCCGAAACCCACAGTGATGTGCCGCTCGGTCATCTGGACTTCGAGCCGCCTGAAGTTCCTCAGCAACACGAGCACTCCAAGCTGGATGGCCGTCATGAGTCCCCAGAACCAGGTGGGGGCGGGGTTTTCGCCGATGGGGCCTATGAAGAGCTGGTAAACCAAAGCCCAAGCGAACCCCAGGGCAAACAGGGCGAAAACCCCCATGAGCCACTTCGCAAGCGGCACCTCGATCTCTTCCCGATAGATCATCTCCGTGGCAAAGGGACGCTGCGTTGGGGGCCGCCGCCCAGAGAGGAGCCTTAGCATCCTAGCGCATCCTTAGTCGAAGCCGATGTTAGCCAGGCCCGAGGTGGAAGGATCAGCCGATGAGGGAGCCGCCCTTACCTTGCAGGGCGGAAAGGAGCCCCCCGGGCTGGTCCGCCCGGAAGACGAAGATCGGAAGACCATGGTCGCCGGCGATGGACACGGCCGCCAGGTCCATCACCCGCAGCCCCCGCGCGAGATACTCCTTATGCGAGATCCGAGGGAGGGGCTTGGCGTCGGGAACGGCCTTGGGGTCGTCGGGGTAAACCCCATCCACCTTGGAACCCTTGAGCACCACCTCGGCCTGGAGGGCCAATGCCCGGATCACCGCCGCGGTGTCCGTGGTGACAAACGGGCTTCCGGTCCCGGCGGAAAGGAGCACCACCTTCCCCTCCCCCAGGGCCTCTCTGGCCCTCCATGGGTCCACCGGCTCGGCAACCCCAGCACACGGGATCGCCGACATGAGGAGGCTTGGCACCCCTACCCGGGCCAGGGCCTCCCGCAGGGCCAAGCCGTTGATCAAGGTGGCCAGCATCCCGATGGTGTGCCCCGTGGTTTGGGGGATGTGCGGGAGGGCAGCCCCCCGTGCGATGTTCCCACCTCCAGGCACCACCGCCAGCTCCACCCCGGCCTTGCGCGCCTCACGGATCTCCTGGGCGAAAAAAACAAGGCCCCGCTCGTCCAAGGGGCCTTTCTCCCCACCCAGAAGCTCTCCCGAGAGCTTCAGGACCGCCCGGCGCCAGCTAAGCCCTTCCTTCACCCCTCCCCCACCTCGAACCGCACGAACCTCCGGATCACCACCGGCTCACCCAGCTTGGCCCCCAGATCGGCCAGCAAGTCCTCCACCTTCATCTTGCCGGAGGGATCCCGGATGTACGGCTGCTTAACAAGACAGTTTTCCTCGTAGAACTTGGCAAGCCGCCCCTCCACGATCTTCTCCACGATGTGTGGAGGTTTTCCCTCCTTTTCAGCTTGCTTTTTCAGGATCTCCCGTTCTTGCTCAACCACCTCTTGCGGCACGTCCTCAGGCGAGATCCAGCGGGGTTTTGCCGCGGCGATCTGCATAGCTAGATTGCGAACAAAATCACGAAAATCTTGGGAGTTGGCGGCAAAATCGGTGTTGGTATCAACCTCGACGAGCACCCCCACCTTGCCCGAGTGGTGGACGTAAGCCTCTATCCTGCCCTCCTTGGCCTCCCGCGTCTGGTGGGCCAGGAACTCCTTCCCCTCAGTGCGTAGGATCTGCTTGGCCTTCTCCAGGTCCCCGCCCGCCTTGGTCAGGGCGGCCTTGCAGTCCATGATGCCCACCCCGGTCTCTTCCCGGAGGCGCTTAATCAAGTCCCTTGTGATCTCCATCAGACCTCCTTGTCTTCCTCTTCGATCAGCTCCTCCAGCATTTCCTCGTAGTGCTCCTCGAGCTCCACTTCGTCCAGGGGGACCTCGTCCATGCTGGCGACGGTTTCTTCCTCTTCTGCGGCCTCTTCGGCCTCCGCTTCAGGGGCGGCCGGGGCCTCCGTGGTCTGAAGCCCTTCCCGCCCCTCGATCACCGCATCGGCGATCCGGGAAGTGATGAGCCGAGTGGCCTTGATGGCGTCGTCGTTTCCCGGGATCGGGTAGTCGATGAGGTCCGGGTCACAATTGGTATCACAGATGGCCACGATGGGGATCCCCAGGATGTTGGCCTCCCGCACCGCATGGACCTCCACCGTGGGATCTACCACGTACACCACCCCGGGGAGCCGCTCCATCTCCCGCAAGCCATCCAAGTTCCTACGAAGCTTGGCGAGCTTCTTTTCCAGCTTGATCCGCTCCTTCAAGGGGAGGCGCTCGAACGCCCCTTCCTCCAGGTTCCGCTCAAGCTCGAGCATATAAAGGACCCGCCTGCGGATGGTCTCAAAGTTGGTGAGCGTGCCGCCCAGCCAGCGGCGGTTCACCCAATGGGCCCCGCAGCGCCGCGCCTCCTCCTCTATGGTGCCCTGCACCTGCTTCTTGGTGCCCACAAACAGGACATCCTTTCCCTGGGCCACCTGATCCCGCACGAAGTTGTACGCACGCTCAAAGTGCTCGAGCGTCTTGCCCAGGTCGATTATGTGAATCCCCTTTCGCTCGGTATAGATAAAACGGGCCATCTTGGGGTTCCATTTACGGGTCCGATGCCCAAAGTGAACCCCACATTCAAGGAGCTCCTTCATCGTCAATAGGGCCAAACTTTCTCCTCCTTTCTAGATTCGCATGATACGTGGGCAAGTATAGCCGCCGGGAGGCCCGCCTACAAAACGTGGCGTTTGTCCTTGGCCCCAGGGCGGGGAAGGGATATGATGAGGGGTCGATGGAGACGCTGGATGAGGGAATCAGGCCTATCCCCAAGAACAAGGAAGCCGAGCAAGTGATCTTGGGGGCGGCCATGCTTGAACCCGAGGAGGCGGTCCCCCGGGTGGTAACCCGTCTGCACCCCGATCACTTCTACTTCAAAGCTCACCGAGAGATCTACCGGGCAATCGTCGAGCTGTTCAACCACGGCCAGCTTCCGGACGCGGTCACGGTGGCGAACTACCTCGAGGAGCGGGGCAAGCTCGACGCCGTCGGGGGGCGCACTTACCTGCACGAGCTCCTCACCCGGGTGACCACGCTGGCGGCCTTGGATCACTACATCGAGATCGTGGAGACGAAGGCCCTGCGGAGATGGCTGATCCAGGCCGGGGGACAGGTGGCCGAGCTCGGCTATCGGGAGGATTTGGACGTGGAGGAAGCCCTGGACAGGGCGGGCGAGCTCATCTTCGAGATCGCCCAGCGCGAGTCCCGCCCTGACTACCACCTTTTGAGTGAGTTTCTCTATGAACACCTGGACTTCCTTGAAGCTCTGCACAAAGACCCTGAGCGCCGACCTCAGGGGGTCGTGTTCAGCGGCTTTGATCAGTTCGACGACCTCACCTCCGGGTTTCATCCGGCCGATCTGGCCGTGATCGCCGGGCGTCCGGGCACAGGCAAGACCTCGCTTGTCCTCTCGATTGCCCGGGATGCGGCCATCCGCCAGAAGAAATCCGTGGGCATCTTCTCCTTGGAGATGACAAAGGAGCAGGTGCTGGAGCGGCTACTGTGTGCGGAGGCCCAAGTGAACCTCCACTCCCTCCGGTCGGGGTACCTCCCCCCGGCCAAATGGGGGCAGATCGCCGAGGCCGCCGGCCGCCTCCACCAGGCGTCGATCCTGGTGGACGACACCCCTGGGGCGTCGGTCCTGTCCATCAAGGCCAAGGCCCGGCGGATGGCCCTGGAGCACAAGTTGGACCTCCTGATCGTGGATTACCTGCAGCTCGTGGAAGCCGGGATCCGTACCGACGTGAGGGAGCAAGAGATCGCTTACATCTCCCGGACCTTAAAGGGCCTGGCCCGGGAGCTTTCCATCCCGGTGATCGCTTGTTCCCAGCTCAATCGGGCGGTGGAGAGGAGGGAGTCCAAGAGGCCGCAACTTTCGGACCTACGGGAATCGGGGGCCATCGAACAGGACGCTGATCTTGTCGCGTTCATCTACCGGCCCGATTACTACGATGATTCCGGAGGGTCTGGGGCGGTGTCCGAGGCCGAGCTCATCATCGCCAAGCAACGCAACGGCCCCACCGGCAAGGTGAGGCTCCTGTTCCACAAAGACTACGCGGCCTTCTATCCACCGGCACGGAAGGAGGAAGTACCGTTTTAGAAAGGAGGAGTTCGTGATCCCAAAAGATCTCAAGTACACCAAGGACCATGAGTGGGCGAAGCTCGAGGATGGGAAAGTAAGGGTGGGGATCACCCACCACGCCCAAAAGGAGCTCGGTGACATCGTGTTCGTGGAGCTCCCCGAGGTGGGGAGGGCCGTAAGCAAGGGGGAGCAAGTGGCCACCGTGGAATCGGTGAAGGCGGTGGGCGAGGTGTACGCCCCGGTCTCCGGGGAGGTGATCGAGAAAAACGACGAGCTTGAATCCTCCCCGGAGCTGGTGAACAAGGACCCCTATGGCAAGGGCTGGCTATTCGTCCTCAAGATGGGAAACCCGGCCGAGCTGGATGAGCTCCTCGATGCGGCCGCCTACGAGAAGCTGGTGGGAGGGGAAGGGTGACGGAGTACATCCCCCACACGCCCGAGGACATCAAGAAGATGCTTTCCGCCATCGGCCTCCAATCCCTGGAGGCCCTGTTTTCCGATATCCCGGAGGAGGTGCGGAGGCGATACCGACCCCTGGGGCTCCCCCGAGGGGACGAGGCCGGGGTCCGCCGCCATCTCGAGGGGCTTGCGGAACGTTCCACCGGAAGGGGGCTCATCCCTTTCCTCGGTGGCGGGATCTACGACCACTTCGTGCCGGCCGTGGTTGACTATGTGGTCTCCCTGCCGGAGTTTTACACCGCCTACACCCCCTACCAGCCCGAGGTCTCCCAGGGGACCCTTACCTGGATGTTCGAGTACCAGACGATGATCTGTGAGCTCACCGGGATGGAGGTGGCCAACTCTTCCATGTACGATGGTGCCACCGCCCTGGCCGAGGCGGTCCTCATGGCCCACCGCACGGTGGGCGGCCGGCGCGTGCTCGTCCCCCGGTCCTTGAATCCCCAGGTGCGGGAGGTGCTCGCCACCTACGCCTGGGGGGCGGGGCTCGAGCTTTTGGACGTTCCCTATAGCGAGGAGGGGAAGCTGGCGCTGGAGGGGATTCCGGACGAGCTGTGTGCCCTGGTCGTCCAGCAGCCCAACTTCTTCGGGGTCATCGAGGACCTTTCCGGGCTTAAGGAGCGCATCGGGAAGGCCTTTTTGATCGTGTATGTGAACCCGATTGCCCTGGCGGTGCTCGAGCCGCCGGGGAGTTTTGGGGCCGATGTGGTGGTGGGGGAAGGCCAGGTGCTTGGGAACCCCATGGGCTTTGGGGGGCCGCTCCTTGGCATCTTCGCCACCAGGGGGGAGTACCTCCGGCGGATGCCGGGGCGCCTGGCCGGAAGGACGGTGGACGCCGAGGGGAGGCCTGGCTACGTGATGGCCTTCCAGACCCGGGAGCAGCACATCCGCCGGGAGCGGGCCACCTCCAACATCTGTACGAACTCCGCCCTTTGCGCCCTTGCGGCCACGGTGTACCTGGCCGCCCTGGGGCCGGAGGGCCTAAGGCAGGTGGCCCTTGCCTCCATGGAGCGGGCCCATGAGCTGGCGGATCGGATCTCCTCCTTGCCCGGCTACGAGCTTGCCTTCTCCGGGCCTTTCTTCAACGAGTTCGCCGTGCGCTGCGCCCACCCGGAGGAGGCGGTGGCCCGCCTCCGTGAGGCGGGCATCGCCGTCCTTTCTCCCAAGCTTGTGGCCAAAGCCGGGCTTGAGGGGGCCTTTCTTGTGGCGGTGACGGAAAAGAGGACGCAGGAGGAGCTTTCCAGGTTCGTGGAGGCGCTGAAAGGGGGAAGGTAGCCATGGGCACTATATACGAGCTAGGGGCTCCCGGCCGCAGGGGGACCTCCCTGCCCCCCCTTGGCCGTCCTGAAGAGGAAATACTGTCCTTCATCCCCGAGGGGCTAAGGCGCAAGGCCCCCCCTTGGCTTCCGGAGGTCTCCCAGCCCGAGCTCGTGCGCCACTACACACGCCTTTCCCGGATGAACTACGGGGTGGACACGGGCTTTTATCCCTTGGGAAGCTGCACCATGAAGTACAACCCGAAGCTCCACGAGGAGTTGGCCCGGCTTCCGGGCTTCTCCGGCCTCCATCCCCTCCTCCCCGAGGAGGATGTCCAGGGGGCGCTGGGAGTGCTGTGGGAGCTTTCCCAGTACCTGAAGGGGATCGCGGGGATGCCGGGGATAACCCTGCAGCCGGCGGCGGGTGCCCACGGCGAGCTCACCGGGATGCTCCTTTTTAAACGCTACTTCGAGGACCGGGGCGAGCTCGAAAAGCGCAGGAAGATCTTACTTCCCGACTCGGCCCATGGGACGAACCCGGCTTCCGCCACCATGGCCGGCTTCAAGGTGGTGTCCATCCCTTCCGATGACCGGGGGATGGTGGACCTATCCGCCCTCAAGGCGGCCCTCGGGGAGGACGTGGCCGGGATCATGCTCACCGTGCCCAACACCCTGGGGATCTTCGAGGAAGATATCCTAGAGATCACCCAGCTCGTCCACGAGGCCGGGGGGCTGTGCTACTTCGATGGAGCGAATCTGAACGCTTATCTTGGCCGGGCCAGGCCCGGGGACATGGGTGCGGACGTGTTCCACTTCAACTTGCACAAGACCTTTTCCACCCCTCACGGCGGGGGAGGGCCGGGGGCAGGGCCACTGGCCGTCTCCGAGCCTTTGGTCCCTTACCTCCCGGTGCCCCAAATCGTACGCAAAGGTGACCGGTACGCCTTGGACTGGGATCGCCCCAAGTCGATCGGCCGGGTTCATCCTTACTTAGGAAATTTTCTGGTGATTGTCAAAGCCTTGGCCTACATCCTCCTCCTTGGGGACGAGGGGCTGAGGGAGGTGTCCGCAGGGGCGGTGCTTGCTGCTAACTATCTCAAGGAAAGGCTGAAGAAAACTTACAAGCTCCCCTACGATCGCCTGTGCAAACACGAGTTCGTCCTCTCCGGGGCGGGCCTCGGTGAGGGCATAAGAACGCTGGATATCGCCAAGCGCCTCATCGACTACGGCTTCCACCCGCCTACGATTTACTTCCCCTTGATCGTAAAGGAGGCGCTGATGATCGAGCCCACCGAGACCGAGCCCAAGGAGGTCCTGGACGCCTTCTGTCAGGCCATGGAGAAGATCGCCCGGGAGGCCAAGGAGTCCCCGGAGCTTTTGAGGGAGGCGCCTCACAACGCCCCGGTCCGGCGCCTGGACGAAGCCCGGGCAGTGCGCCAGCCTATCCTGCGGGAACCCCGCACTTGACGGGGCACCCCGCGGGGCTGTAGCCTGTCCAAAAGGAGGCACCATGAGGTACGCAGCGTTGGTTGTCTGTATCGTGATAGGAATCGGGGCCGCTGGGGTTGCCCAACATCAGTACGCGTTTTACTACGACCTCTCCGGGGGACAGGATCTCGTGATAAACATGATGAACACCATGGAGGAAAGCTCCGCTTATCTAATTGAGGTCTACGATGCCTGGGGGAACCTCTTGTGGCAAAAGACAGGGGAACTTGCAGCCTACGAGGCGGAGTTCTACCGGCTAGGCGAGTTCGTGGCCGCAGGCGATATGAACTGGGGAGTCACGACCGTAGCATCAGAAGAGCAGCTTGTGATCGGGCTGGAGTACCTGGCAGGCGGCAAGCTCGTGTCTATCGACACCGTCAGCCAAGAAGTCCCGGAACTTGAGGGTGGGGTGCCTTACTGGCTGGGGGCCTACTACACCCAGGCGGAAGGTCTGTCCACCGGGGTCATCATCATGAACCCGCATGATGAGGCCACTTCGGTGAACGTCTCCCTTCGGAACCCCAACGGCGAGCTCCTTTACAGCCAAGACATAGATCTTGCTCCCTACGAGTCCGAATACCTCGACCTGGATAAGCTCGTGGGCCAAGGCGGTTTGATCTGGGGTTTGGTAGACGTTCAGATGCAGGAAAACGCGGTCGTAGTGGCCGTGGAGTACTACGGGGAACGGCTTGAGGTAGATAACATCACTGAGTACTACTTCTGAAGCCGCTTTTCTCAAGGGCGCGTTCGATCGCCTCCACCGCTTGGTGGAGGCGTTCCTTTTCTTCCCCTTCGGCCAGGATGCGGATCAAGGGCTGGGTCCCCGAGGGGCGGACGACCAGCCGCCCGGCTTTTCCCAGCATGGCCTTGGCCTCCTCGATCGCCTGCCTCACCTCTGGATCCTCCAGAGCGCGTTTTCTGTCCACAACCGGCACGTCAACCCTCACCTGAGGGTAGACGGGAACCGGGGCTGTCAATGTGGCGAGGTCCTTTTCCAATTTCTGAAGGGCATGGAGGGTGAGGAGGGCGGTGAGGATCCCGTCACCGGTGGGGGAAAAGCGGCCGAACACGATGTGGCCGGAGGGCTCGCCGCCGAGCTGGATCCCCTCCTTTCGCATGGCCCAGGAAACATGCCGATCCCCTACGGGCACCCGCACCACCCGAAAGCCGCGCTCCTTCAGGTACCGTTCTGCGCCCATGTTCGCAAGCACGGTGAACACCACCGCCCGGGAGGGGAGCTCCCCCAGCCGGTGGAGCTCCGGGGCCAGGGCGGCCATGAGCCGGTCGCCCTCAACTACCTGTCCCTGTCCGTTCACGAGCAGCGCCCGATCCCCGTCCCCATCGAAGGCGACCCCCAGGTCCGCCCCTTCGGCTAATACCAAGGCCTGAAGGGGCGCGATGGCCGCTGCCCCGGTGGCGTTGATCCGGGTCCCGTCCAGTTCCCCCCCGATCACCGAAAGCGTTGCCCCCAGGGCTTCAAATACCTTGGGTGCCACCTTGGCGGTGGCTCCATGAGCGCAATCCAAGGCGATCTTGAGCCCGGAAAGGGAAAGCCCCTCCACCGCCCGCAGGAGGAAGGAAAGGTAGCGCTGTTCGGCCTCCGGCCATGGGTCCACCCGGCCCAAGCACTGGCCCTCCGGCCGCCCATCCAGGAGCGCCTCCACCCGCTCCTCCTCCTCGGTGGAGAGCTTGAGCCCCTGGGGGTCGTAGAACTTGACGCCGTTATCTTCCGGGGGGTTGTGGGAGGCCGAGATCACGGTCCCTAGCTCGAACTGCTCTTGACGTACAAGATGTGACACGGCCGGCGAGGGGAGTATCCCGGCCAAGCTCACGTCGCAACCCGCCTCGGCCAGGCCGGCAGCGCAGGCCGCTTCCAGGGCCGGCCCGGAGAGGCGGGTGTCCCGGGCGAGCAAGGCCCTTCTTGGACGAAACGCCCGCCCTGCGGCCCGCCCCAGCCGAAAAGCGAGCTCACAGGTGAGCTCTCGCCCTGCCACCCCCCGCACTCCGTCCGTCCCGAAGTACTTCGGCATCCCTTCCGCCACCCCTGTAACGCTGATTGGGGAATGTTAACCTCCTCAGGGCAAGCCGGCCATCCTGAAGGAGCAGCGAAGGTCCCCGGGTTCCTCAGGCAGTCCC
>JAGGRX010000074.1 GCA_021159405.1 Candidatus Bipolaricaulota bacterium
CTGGTCCAGGCCCTGATCGAGGCCCCAGGGTTTTCCGTGCTGCTCGCTGGGGACCTGGAGCAAGGGCGGGCGGCCTTGGAAGAGGGGGCGGGGGAGGTGTTGCTCTTTGTGCGCCGGGTGCCCGCCCGAGGGGAACTGGGCTACGCCCTCACCCTGTACTACGATACCACCGACCAGGAAGCCCAGGTCGGGGCGGCCAAGCTGAAGGCCTTCCTGTCCGAGTACTTCCAGAGGCTGGCGAGGGAGCGCCTCGCGGCCATGGGGATGGACCCCGAGGAGCTGACGCCGCCCTTCACCCTAAAGGAGGTGGACCTGGGGGGCAAGGAGGGCCTGGCGCGGGCGCTCCTCTCCCAGCTCCTCCCCTACTTCTTGGTGCTCTCCATCCTCAGCGGGGCCATGGGGTTGGGGGCGGAGATCACCGCCGGGGAGAAGGAGCGGGGCACCCTGGCCACCCTGCTTTCCTCGCGCCTCTCCCGGGAGGAGATCGTGCTCGGCAAGTTCATGGCCGTGCTGGCCGTGTCGCTCATCACCGCCGTGATTTCTGCGGTGGGACTCATGTTGGGGATCCGGTCCTTCGGCGCACAGCTCGGCGGGGTGCCGGTGACCTCCGTCGCCTGGGTGCTGGTGCTCCTCATCCCCCTGGCCATGGACCTGTCGGCCGTGGTGATCATCGTGGGGAGCTTCGCCCGCACCCAGAAGGAGGCGAGCGCGTACCTTCTGCCGGTGACGATGCTGGTGATCGTGCTGGGCATCTCCACGACCATGGGGGGAGGGGAACTGAGCGGGGCCAAGCTGGCCATCCCCATCGCCGGGCCGATGGCGGCCATCAAGCGGGCGCTCGTCGGGGGCCTTGCCGTGCGGGAGGTGGTGTGGGCACTTCTCTCCTCGCTTGTTTTGGCCGGGTTGCTCCTGTGGCTTGCGGTGCGGCTTTTCCGCTCGGAGAAGGTGCTGTTTCGGATTTAATACCGTCGGAGGGTGAGCTTTCGGCGGTCGCCGGAGAGGTGCTCGAGCTCGATCCATAGGCTCCCGGGCGGGATGAGCTCCTCCACCCGGTCCGCCCACTCCACGGCCGTTATCCCCTCCTCGGGAGGGAGGAACTCATCCAGGCCCACCTCCCTGAGCTCGCTTACGTGGCTGATCCGGTAGGCGTCAAGGTGGTGCAAGGGGACCCGCCCGTGGTAAGTGCGGGCGAGGAGGAAGCTGGGGGAAATCACCGGCTCCCGCACGAACAACCCCAGGGCGATCCCCTTCACCAGAGTTGTCTTGCCGGTGCCGAGCTCCCCCACCAGGGCCACCACGTCCCCTTCCTTGAGCTCGCCTGCGAGCTCCTCCCCCAGGCGCATCGTCTCCTCCGGCCCCTCGGTGATCACCACCCGTTCCATTTCACATCCTCCATAGCTTACTTATGACATGTGACATGGGCAGGTCACCACGGTTCTTCCTCTGTGATCTCCGTGTTCTCGGTGGTGAAATCATGTTTAGCTGCGGAGGCGAACTCCAAGGGCTTCCAGGCGGGAGAGGATCCTGGCTATGGCCTCGTCCACCTCCTCTGAGGCCAGGGTGCGGGCCGGGTGTCTGAAGGAAAGCTCATAGGTCAGGGAGCGGTATCCCTTTGGAATCCCCTTCCCCTGGTAAAGGTCATACAAAAAGCACGACTCCACCAAAGGCTCTGCCATGATCGTCTCCCGCAGCTTCGCTTCTTCAAGGGCCAGGGGGGCGAGCAAGGAGAGGTCGCGGCGGGCGACGGGAAACCGGGGCAGGGGGCGGTAGTGGGGCGCTTGGGCCGCTTTGGCCAGCGGGGCCAACAAAAGCTCCATCACGAGCACCCTCCGGCCTCCGGGAAGATCCTGACAGAGCTCCGGGGCGAGCTCCCCCAACCAGCCGATCAACACCCGTGATCCGTGATCCGTGATCCGTGATCCGTGATGGGTGAGGGGTGATGGATCTTGCGACTTGGGACTTTCGACTTGTGCCCCCGCTAGATAAATGCCGGCACGGCGGTAGGGGTGAAACCGGTCGTCGTCGATCTCGCCTAGGGTCACCCCCTCCACCCTGAGGGCGGAGAGCAGGGCGTCGAGGATCCCCTTGAGGTCGGCGGGGGAATATTCCGCCTTGCCGGAGAGGGGGATGGGAGGCCGGCCGGCCAGGGCCACCCCCAACCGATCCTCCTCCACCACCTTCCCCTCCCGGAGGTGGAAGGTCCGCCCCACCTCGAACAGGGCCACCCCGGTGGCCTGGGCCTCCAGGTTCTCCTGCACCGCCGAAAGGAGCCCCGGCAGGAGGGAAGCCCTGAGGCCCTCTTGACCCGTGGCCTGAGGGTTTCTCAGGACTACCTCTGCCTCGTCCTTGGGGACGAGGCCAAGGCTGTAGATTTCGGTGAGCCCTAAGGCGGCCATGAGGCGCCTTACCCGGTCGCAGAAGGCCTCCCGAGGGTCTTTTTCGCCCGCCCGCAGGGGCACCACCGGGGCCCGGGAGGGGATCCTGTCGTAGCCGTAAAGCCGCGCCACTTCTTCAATCAGGTCGATCTCCCGGGTCAGGTCCCCCCGCCAAGGAGGGATCCTGGCTTCCCACCTTGCCCCCTTGTCCTCAAGCACGAGCCCCAAAGCGGTGAGGCCTGAGACGATCTCCCCCTCCGGCACCTCGATCCCCAGCACCTCCTTCACCCGCCCCTTGCGCAAATGTACGACGTGGGGTCGGGCCGGCCGGGGGTAGGCATCAACCGCGCCTTTGGCGATCACCACCGGGGCGAGCTCGGAGAGCAGGGAGCAGGTGCGCCGGGAGGCGACCTCGGCGGATTCCGGGGAGACGCCCCGCTCGAACCTGAGGGAGGCCTCGGTCGAAAGGCCCAAGGCCCGGGCGGCCCGACGGATCCTCGCCGGGGAAAAACACGCCGCCTCAAGTAACACCCGCCTGGTTGTCTCGGACACTTCCGTGTCTTCCCCACCCATGACCCCGGCCACCGCCACTGGCCTCTCTCCGTCCGTGATCAGGAGCACCTCCGGGGACAGGGCACGCTCCACCCCGTCCAAGGTGCGAATGCGCTCGCCGGGCCGGGCGCGCCGTACCCCGATGCGTCCACCGTGGAGGCGATCGTAGTCGAAGGCGTGCAGGGGATGCCCCAGCTCCAGCATCACGTAGTTGGTGGCGTCCACTACAAGCGAAAGGGGGCGCATCCCCGCCTTGGAAAGGCGTGCGGCCAGCCACACCGGGGAAGGGGCATAGGGGGGGTCCAAGATCACCCGAGCCACGTAGCGGGGGCAATCCTCGGGGGTTTCGATCATCACCTGGGCAAGCTCTTCCACGGCAGGCCCCTCCTCCGGGTAGTCGAGGCGAAGTTCCTTGAGCTTGCGGCCATATAGGGCGGCTACCTCCCGCGCCACCCCATAGATCCCCAGGAGGTCCGGGCGGTTGGAAGTGATCTTGAGGGACAGGATCGTGTCCGGGGCCTCGATCATGGGGGCGAAGTCGTCCCCCACCTTGAGGCCCTGGGGGAGGTTCCAGATGCCGCTTGAGCGTTCCTCCAGCCCAAGTTCGGCCTGGGAGAGGATCACCCCCTCGCTTTTCACTCCCCGGATTCGGGCTTCCTTCACCTCCCCGGCCGGAACGCGCCCCCCGGGCAGGGCCAGGGGCACCAAGGCCCCCCGCGCCAGGTTGGGCGCACCACATACCACCGTGCGGACCCCATCCCCTGCGTCCACTTGGCATACCGAGAGGCGGTCGGCGTTGGGATGGGGGGCGACCTCGAGCACCCGCCCCACCACCACCCCCTCCACCGGGCCGAACCTCTCCACCCCTTCTACCTCAAGCCCCGCCAACGTGAGGCGCCGGGTCAGTTCGCCCGTCCCGATCCCAGAGATATCAACGTATTCAGCCAGCCATCTGAGCGGTACCCGCATCGCACCCCCTAAAGCTTAAGTCTCGGGCTCAAGGCCAAAGTAAAACACCCCCTTGCCCTGCAAAAGGGGCCAGGCCATGCCCAGGGTCCCCTTGAGCGAGAGAAGCCCTCCCAAAAGCTCGATCCTGAGGGAGAGCTCCCCTCCCACCTCCGCGTAGGCCAGGATTGTGCCTGAGGAAGCGTTTTCCGTCCATACCTTGCCCCAGCTTAAGTAGAGGCGGGGGATGACCTCGCTTATCAGGGCCGCCCCGGCCAGGCTGTAGCCGTCGCGGTCCGGGGGAAGGGAAAGCGAGGCCGAAAGGAGGAGCTTCCGCTCCCCGCGAGGGCCGTTTTCCAGGGTGTGAAGCTCGGGAAGCCCGAAGGTGAGCTCCTGAGGAAGCCCAGGGCTGGCCAGGCCACAGGCCACCGTGAGGTCGAGGTAGGTATGGGGCAGAAGCGCCAGCTCTTGGGTGTGGCTCAGGGAAAGGCGCCCCCCTTGGCTGGGCAGGGAGAGGAGCGTGGCCTCGCCCCAGAACACGCGCGGCAGGGAACCTTGCCAGGACAGCCCTACCCCCACCACGGGATAGGGCCGGCGGGAGAGGGAGATCGCAAAATCCCCGCTCGGAAACCACCAGTCACCTGCGGCCCCGGTTTCGGGCCGTGACCAAAGGTGCCGGACCAAGGTGATCTCCCCGATGAGGGCATCCGTCACCTGGGCAAACCCCCACACGGTGGCCTCCCTGCCATAGCGGACGAACCCCTCCACCGCCCTGGCATTCGGGTAGATCGCCCACCCAAACCGGTCCAGGTACTGAACCAGGATCGTCCGGGAAGTTGGGTCCCCCCGCACCAGGAACCCGTCCAGGGGAAGGGCGTTTTTCTCAACCGCCCAAACGAAACGCGTGGGCCAGACGTTGTTCAGCCGGTCAACGTCCAGGGCATAGTGTCCGGGATCCACCACCACCTCCCGCACCGGGAATGGGGTCTTAAACAGGAGGGACCCCGTGGTGCCCTCTCCCCGTGGCCACACCTCCCTCTCTCGCTCCTTGCCAGCCCCCCGCACCTCCACCTCCACCGGCAGGAACCCCTCCCCGGCTCGGGATAGATACACCTCGGTCACAAACTCGTCCCCCTCCCTCCTCCGGACCACGCGCTCGATCGCGTAGTCGGCTTGGGCATCACCCCACACCCAAGCCTCGAAGAACCAGGTGAGGTCCTGTCCCGTTTCCCCCTCGATGAGCTCCTTGAACTCCGCCACCGACATGGTCCCGCCCCGGAAGCGCTCGGCGGCCTTCGCCAGGATCGAGTCGAACGCCGTCTCCCCCACCAAGTGTGCCAGGGCCCGCAGGACAAGGTAGCCTTTGTCGTAAAGGCGCTCCGAGGTGGCTTGGGCGTAATCAAGCTCGGCGGTGGGCTTGACCACCGCCTCGTCGAACCCTTGGAAGGCGATCCGGAGGTAGGGGAGCTCAGTGAAATGCTCCCGCAGGTTGGCGAACCCCACGGCGCTTTCGGCCATGGCTTCGCCCAAGCCCTTCCTCTCAAACCGGAAGACGTTTCCGCCCTCGGCCCCGAACTTCTCCTCGAACCAGCTGATCGAAGCATACTGTGCCAGGCCCTCCGACAGCCAGTTTTCGGCGTCCAGGTCCACTCCCACCCCCACGCCCCACCACTGGTGGGCAAGTTCATGGGCGAGCACGAACCGTCCGTAGCGGGAGAGCATCCCTTCAGCGGTGAGGTTTAACCGATCGAAGAACCATTTGGGGATGAACACCACCCCGTCGGCGGCAAATGCCACCCCCACCTGGTTGGGATGCTCGACGAGGAGGAGCCGCTCGTAAGGGTACGGGCCAAAGCGGCGCCCGTAGTCCGAAAGGATCTCCGGGATGTAGGTCATAAGTACCCTGACCTTGTCCTCGTCCCCGGGCAAGGCCACCCCCTCGATGGTGAGCCCTGAGAGGGAAAGGTGCGTCGTCCTCAGCTCCTCCTCCGGGCCGATGAAGAGCGTAATGGACCGTACCGGGCTCGGGAAGGAGGCGTGATATGTGGTGCCCTTGTCCCCTTCCTCGACCTCCACCTCCCCGGGGAGGGCCGCGGTCCAGCCATCCGGCACGGACAAGCTCACGTCGTAGGTGTGGGCGGGGAGGAGGAGCGGCCAGTAGTCCCCCTCCGGAGGCTCGATCGGGATGGGGCACCAGCCGAACCTCCAGGTGTAGATGTCCGAAAGGCGTCCCGGCTCGCCGGTGAGGATGTGGGGAAAGCGGGTCCGGAAGTCGATCCTGAGCTTGCCCTCTCCCTGTGGGACCCTTACTTTAAGGAGGACGTCGTCCAGAGAGTAGGTTTGAAGCGTGGGGGGAGCGGGAAGAAGCTCGTAAGAAAGCTCGATTTCGCCTTCCGGGCCTTCCCAGAACACGCCGTCGATCTCGGTCCAGGCGGGGTCAAAGCCCCACGCGTAGGTCTCGTCCCGGGCCCGGCCGGAGAGGTAGGGGTTTTCCTCCCGGCGCAGGTTCGCAAGAAGCGCGAACGTGGCTTCCGAGGGGGGGTCCTCCCATGAGACCCGCTCGCTTCCCGCGATCAAGTGCTGGTTGGGATCGAAGTTCACCATGACCTCCACCCTGGCCCCCAACGCTGGGGTGAAGACGAAAACCAACCCCCACAGGCCCAAAACGAAAACGACGTGGGCTCCTAGCCCCTTCCGAAAGCGAATAGCTCGGCCGATATGGTAGGACATCGAAAACTCCTTTCACCCCTCGGTGGGTTCTTCCTCGGGGAGCAGGGTGATGCGCACCGAGGTGATCTCCCGCTCGGTCGCCCCTTCCACGGTGAGAAGGGCACCGTTTATCTGCAGGCGGGCCCCGGGATCCGGAATGTCGCCCAGCCTCTCCAAGATGAGGCCGGCGATGGTGACCGCCTCGCCCTCCGGAAGCTCAAGGCCCAGCGTCCGGTTCACCAGCCTCACCTCGGCATCCCCATCCACCACCGCCTCGGTGGCCGAAAGCCTGCGGATGAGCTGCCGGGAGCGGGGGCGATCGTACTCGTCCTCTATTTCCCCCACGATCTCCTCCAGGATGTCCTCCAAGGTCACGATCCCGGCCACCCCCCCATATTCATCCACCACCACAGCCATGTGCACCCGCTCCCTTTGGAACTCCCGCAGGAGCACGTTCACGGGCTTGGTGGTGGGGGTGTAATAAGCCGGCCGAAGGAGCTTCCGCAACGGCACAGCCTTGTCCCCACCGGCCGCGGTGCGGAGGAGGTCCTTGACGTAGAGGATCCCGATCACGTTATCGCGAATCCCCTCGTACACCGGGTACCGGGAGTGGCCATCGGCCACCACGAACTTGAGCACCTCGTCCAATGGGGTATTGACCTCGATGGCTTGCATCTCGGTTCTGGGAACCATTATTTCCTCGGCGGTGATCTCGTCCAAGGACAAGATCCTCTTCATCATCTCCCCGTCCTGGACCGGGATGACGCCCCGCTCTTCCCCCTCCTCGATGAACGTGACGAGCTGGTCTTCGGACAGGGGCGTACCCTCCCGTGACAGGAACTCTTCGCCGAAGGGACGCAACATCCCGCTGGAGATGGCCCGCAGGGCCCGCACAACCAGGAACGTGGCCCGGGTGAGCTCAAAGACCGGGACGATCACCTTGAGGGCCACCGTCTCCGCCCGGTTCTTGGCCAAGTTCTTGGGGGTGATCTCCCCGAAGAGAAGCAGCAAACCTGTCATCACGAACGTCGTCACAAGCCCGGACACATAAGAAGGAAGGCCGGAAGGCAACAGCCTCAAAAAGAGCAGCGTTGCCAAGGCCGAGGCCCCCACGTTGACCAGGTTGTTCCATATGAGGAGACAGGTGATGAGATCGTTCGGCTCCGCAAGCAGATGCTCCAGCGCCTTGGCCCGCCGCCGGTTCTTCTCACGCTCGATCAGGTTTTTTAACCTTAACTCAGAGATGGAGGTGAGGGCGGTTTCCGAACCTGAGAAAAAGGCCGAGAGAAGCAAAAGAAAGATCAACAGGATAGCTTGCGATCCTGGCGACACCCCTCACATCACCTCTAGTGACGAATTATAGCGGGTATGCACGGAAGGTGTAGTCCCGGCGGCCAAGGGCCCCGAGGACGCGTACAATTAGGTCAAGGAGGTATCTTGGACTTAGAGGAACTGAGGAAGCTGTGTGCGCTTTTGCGTGAGGAAGGCCTCACAGAGCTTACGGTGGAGGAAGAGGGGCGCCGCATCACCATTCGCCGGGCACCGGTGCCCGGCGTCCCTCCTCCCTCGCAGGGGGAAGCGGGCGAGGCCGAGGGCGAAGTCGAGCTTGTACGGTCCCCGGTGGTGGGGACGTTCTGGCGGAGGCCTGCCCCTGGGGAGGACCCGTTCGTGGAGGTGGGGGACCGGGTGCAGCCCGGCCAGGTTCTGTGCATCGTAGAGGCGATGAAGGTGATGAACGAGGTGCGAGCGGACCGGGCAGGGCTGATCGAGGAGGTACTGGTGGAGGACGGCCAGCCCGTGGAGTACGGCCAACCCCTGTTCCGCCTCCGCCCCCAGTGAAAACGCTTAATACATCAGCGGGGTCCCCAAAAAGCCGGAGGGCTTTTTGGGGTGCCAAATGGAAAAGGTGTTGATTGCCAATCGGGGGGAGATCGCCCTCAGGATCCTGGAGGCGGCCCGGGAGGAGGGCTTGTCCGCGGTGGCGGTGTTCTCGGAACCCGAGCGGGGGGCGCTCCACGTACGGGAAGCCCCGGAGGCGGTGTGTATCGGCCCGGCCGACCCCCGCCGCTCCTACCTCTCCATCCCCGCCTTGATGGCCGCCTGCGAGGTCACCGGGGCCGATGCCCTCCATCCCGGCTATGGATTCTTATCTGAATCTGCCGAGCTTGCCGAGGTTTGCGCAGCCCATGGGATCACGTTCGTGGGGCCCCCGCAGGAGGTGTTGCGCCTGTGCGGGGACAAGGTGGCCGCCAAGGAAAGGGTGGCCCATGCCGGGGTGCCGGTGCTTCCCGGCTCCCCTGGGCTCGCCTCCAGTGAGGAGGCCCTGGACTGGGCCCGCAGGCTCGGCTTCCCTTTGCTTTTGAAAGCGGCGGCCGGAGGGGGCGGCCGGGGGATCCGGATCGTGGGCTCCGAAGAGGAACTCCTGAGCGTGCTGCCCCGCGCCCAAGAGGAGGCCCGCCTTGCCTTCGGGGATGGAACCCTGTTCCTGGAACGGTATGTCCCGTCCCCCCGGCACGTGGAGGTGCAGATCCTCGCCGATGCGCGCGGCGAGGTCGTGCACTGGGGAACCCGGGACTGTACGGTACAGCGACGCCACCAGAAATTGGTGGAGGAGGCCCCCGCCCCGGGGCTTTCCCCTGAACTCCGGGCCGCCTTGGCCCAGGCGGCGGTGCGGGCCGCCCGCGCCCTGGGCTACGTGGGGGTGGGCACCATCGAGTTCCTCGTGGACGGAGAGGACTTCTATTTCATCGAGGTCAACCCCCGCATCCAGGTCGAACACCCGGTATCAGAAGCCCTGGTGGGGAGGAACCTGGTGCGGGAACAGCTCAGGATCGCCCGGGGCGAGCCCCTGGGCTACAAGCAAGAACAGGTCGAGCTGTGGGGCCATGCCATCGAGTGTCGCCTCAACGCCGAGGACCCGGCGCGTGGGTTCCTCCCCTCAACGGGGAAGCTGTTCATCGAGTGCCTCCCAGGTGGGGTCGGGGTGCGGGTGGACTCGGCCATGTTTCAAGGGATGGACGTCCTGCCTTACTATGATCCCTTGCTCGCCAAGGTCATCACCCACGGTGAGACCCGCGAGGAGGCCAGGATGCGTATGTACTCGGCCCTGAGGCGATTCCGCGTCCATGGGGTGACCACCAATCGGGATTTCCTGCTCGAGGTCATCGCCCACCCTGATTTCGCCGCCGGGAGGCTTTCCACCGACTTCCTTGAGCGTTTGCCCGGGGCGATTTAGACTGCCTTGATATGTTCGAATCCCTGACCGAACGGCTAGCCCAGATCTTCCGGGAGCTCCGGGGCAAAGGGAAGCTCTCCGAGGCGGATGTCCGTGCCGGCCTGCGGGAGATCCGACAGGCGCTCCTCGCCGCCGACGTTCATTACCAGGTGGCGAGGGACCTGCTCCGGCGGGTGGAGGAGCAGGCAGTGGGAAAGCGCGTTCTGGATTCCCTCACCCCCTCCCAACAGCTCCTGGCGATAGTGCGCAAGGAGATGACTGCCCTCATGGGGGGAGAGGCCCAGACCCTCTCCCTTTCCGGCCGGCCCGCTGTGGTGGTGTTGGTGGGACCGGCGGGTTCGGGGAAGACGACCACGGCTGGCAAACTTGCTCGCTTTTTGTCCCGAAAAGGACGAAGACCCCTCCTTGTGTGTTGTGACCCGTTTCGCCCTGCCGCCTCCGAGCAGCTTGCCACCCTGGCCGCCCGGGTAGAGGTCCCGTTTTTCAACGCCCCCGATCCCCTTCCCGGGATGGAGGCCGCCTTGCGGGAGGCCAAAAGTTCCCTGCGGGATGTGGTGATCGTGGACACCCCCGGGGTCCCTCCTGGGGAGGAGCCACCGGAGCTTTTGGCCGAGCTCGTCCGAAAGGTGCATCCCGGCGACGTCCTCCTCGTCCTCGACGCCCTCACCGGGCAGGAGGCGGCCCGGATCGCCGAGGTTTTCTTGCCCCTGGGCGTCACCGGGGCTGTACTCACGAAGTTGGATGGGGATGCCCGGGGCGGGGCAGCTCTGTCCGTCCCAACCCGTATCGGCCGCCCAGTCCTGTTCGTCGGGGTCGGGGAGCGCCCTGAGGACTTGGAGCCATTCCACCCAGACCGGATGGCGGACAGGATCCTGGGGCTGGGCGATCTGCAAGGCCTGGTGGAAAAGCTGGAGGAGACGGCCGGGGACGAGCTGAAACAGACCGCCGCCCGGGTGCGTGAGGGGACGCTCACCCTGGAGGATTTTTTGGCCCAGCTTGAGGCCATGGGCAAGGCCGGACCCCTTTCCCAGCTTTTGGCGCGCATCCCCGGGATCAAGGGCGCACTCGACGACCCGGAGCTCGAGCGGGACCTACGCCGCAGCCGGGCGATCATCCAGTCGATGACACTTGAGGAAAGGCGCAACCCCCATATAATCGGGGCCAGTCGCAAGCGCCGTATCGCCCGGGGTTCCGGGACTTCTGTACAAGAGGTAAACCGGCTCCTGGCCCAGTACGAAAAGACCAAAAAGCTCGTGAAGAAGATGCGACGGGGCCGTATCCCACCGGGCCTGGGTCCGTTGAACATGGGGTGATAAAGTGGCACTTAAGATCAGGCTCAAGCGGATGGGGAAGAAGCGGCAGCCAAGCTACCGGATCGTGGTGGTGGAGGCGGCCGCAAAGCGGGACGGAAAGACGGTGGATGAGCTCGGGCACTACAACCCCCTCACGGAACCCGAGGAGCTGGAGCTCGACGTGGCCGCGGCCTTGAGCTGGCTTAGACGGGGGGCACAACCCACCCCCGCAGCCCGGAGGCTCCTTTCCCGCATGGGCGTGCTTAAGGCCTTCCACGAGGAGCGTTACGGCCGCCCCGCCTCCGAGGTAGAACAAAACTAACCACCGAGAACACAGAGCCCGCAGAGGCGAATTTCGTTTATTGAACTCCAAAACTGCGATTTGCTCGGTGGCCTTGGTGATGAAAAATTGAGCGATGGGTGACGTGGTGGAGCTCGCGAGGTTCCTCCTTGAGGCGGTGAGCACGCGGCCGGAGGAGGTCAAGGTCGAATACCTTTGGACCCCAAGCGCTGATTTGGTATTCCTTAAGCTGCCGGGCCGGGACCGCCGCCGGCTGCGTCGGGAGGACCTCGCCGCTTTAGTGCGCGTGGTGGAGAAGCTCGCCCGCAAGCCCGACCGGGAGTTGGTGGTGGACTTGAGGTGAGGTTCGATATCGTCACCCTGTACCCGGAAATGCTGCGCCCGTTTTTCTCCCAAGGGGTGCTCCTTGGGGCGCAGGAGAAGGGGTTGATCCAGATCCACCTCCACGATCTTGCTGCCTTCTCTCCACACGGGCGGGCAATCGTGGACGACCGCCCGTTTGGAGGTGGGGCAGGGATGGTGATGCGCCCGGAGCCGTTCTTCCACGCGGTGGATGCCATCACCAAGGAGGTGGGGAAAAGGCCGTATGTGATCCTCCTTTCCGCCCAGGGGGTGCTGTTCACCCAACAGCTGGCGAAGGAGCTTGCCCGCAAGGAGGCCGTGGTGCTCCTGTGCGGGCGCTACGAAGGGGTGGACGAGCGGGTGGCAAGGGCTTCCGACCTTGAGCTTTCCATCGGTGACTACGTCCTGGCTGGGGGGGAACTTCCGGCCGGGGTGGTGGTGGAGGCCACGGCCCGCATGGTTCCAGGTGTGGTGGGAAGGTTCCAGTCCGCAGCCACCGATTCTTTCTTCTCCGGGCCCCGGCTCGGCTACCCCCAGTACACGCGGCCCAGGAGTTTTCGGGGGATGAAAGTGCCGGAGGTGCTCTTCTCAGGGGACCACGAGCGCATCCGCCGCTTCCGGCTCCGGGAGGCGTGGAGGAAAACCCTGCGCAACCGCCCCGACCTCCTCGGCCTAAGACTGAAAGCTCCAACTACAGAGGACACGGAGATCACAGAGGAACCAAATGGATAAGGGACTGGATCGCGCTGCCGAGGCCATCATCGGTGCGGCCATCGAGGTCCACCGTGAACTTAGCCCTGGGCTGCTTGAATCCACCTATGAGGCGTGCCTAAAAGGTTAGTGTTATGAACCCTCTGTGTTCTCGGTGATCTCTGTGGTGAAAAACCTTTATATTGCTTTGCTGCACTTTCCGATGCGGGATCGGCGGGGGCGGGTGGTTGCCACTGCCCTCACCTCCATCGACGTTCCGGACATCGCCCGCACTGCCCGCACGTACGGAGTCAAACGCTATTTTGTGGTCACCCCCCTTCCGTCTCAGCGCAGGATCGCCGAACGGTTACGGGACTTCTGGCTTGAGGGCGAGGAATGGTCCACGCGGAGGGAGGCCTTGGCCCTGGTGGCGGTACGAGCGGAGCTTGAACAGTGTTACGAAGAGATCACCGAAGAAGAGGGGGAGCCCCCTCAGGTGTGGGGGACCACGGCCCGGGTCGACGTCCCCTATCCGCGCCTGTCATGGGAGGAAGCGCGGGAGCGGCTTTTGAGTCGGCCCACGCTCGTCCTGTTCGGGACCGGACACGGGATGACCGAGGAGGTGCTTTCCGCCTGTGACGCCCTCCTCCCTCCCATTCGGGCAAAATCCGGTTACAATCATCTGTCGGTTCGGGCGGCGGTGGCCATCATCTTGGACCGACTTAAAGGAGAGCACGATGACGGGCATGGATGATCTCATTGGCGCACTGGAGGAGGAACACTTAAAGGAATGGCCGGAATTCCGGCCTGGGGACATCATCCGCATCTACGAGCGGGTATCCGAGGGGGCGCGGGAGCGCCTCCAGCCGTTTGAGGGCGTGGTGCTCCGCCGGTCCGGCTCCGGCTCTCGGGAGATGGTGACGATCCGCAGGATCGCCGCCGGGGTGGGGGTTGAACGCACCATCCCCTTGCACTCGCCGAAACTGGAGCGGATCGAGGTGATAAAGCGCCACAACATCCGAAAGAGTCGCCCTTACTGGCTCAGGCGCATCACCCGCCTGCACAAAATCCAGTAAAAGTCATGAAACCACAGAGGGCACAGAAAAAAGAGAATTTGTATTTTGTTTTTCAGCATTACTCCGTATCCTCTGTGAACCCTGTGGTTCGAGGGTTTTAGCATGAGCTGGAGGTGGCCTCGGCGGCGCAAGAAGAAGGAGCCCAAGCCCCCCTGGATCGTACGGCTCCTTCGCCGCCGAGGGGTACAGCTTTCCCGCCGGGCCGAGTGGCTGTTGGGCTGGGTCGAGACCATCGTCGAGGTCGGCCTGGCAGTTTGGCTGATCATCACCTTCGTCACCGTGAGGATGACGGTGCCCACCGGGTCCATGATCCCCACCATCATGCCCGGCGATTCATTTTTCGTGGACCGTATCTCCTACCACTTCCGCCAGCCCGATGTGGGCGACGTGATCGTGTTTTGGCATGTGGAAAGCATCCGGATCACCGGGGTGAAGGCGGAAAGCCCAGCGGCGGCAGCCGGAGTTAAACCTGGGGACCAGCTCATCGAGCTTGCGGGGGAGCCGGTGCCGAGCACGCTTACCCTCAGGCGAAGGCTTGAGGCTGCCTCCGGAGGAAAGGTTTCCCTGACCCTGCTGCGCGAGGGGGTGGGACAGGTCAGGGTAGAGGTTGCGGTGCCGACCGGGGCACGTAGCCTCTCCGATCTTGGCCTCCAGGTCAAGATCAGAAAAGCTCGGTACGTGAAGCGCCTCATCGCCGTGGGCGGGCAACAGGTTTGGATCGGGGAGGGGGGGAAGATCTACGTGGACGGGAAGCCCTTGGACGTTCCGGCCATTGCCTCCCGCACCTATTGGACCCATGGACCAGGCATGCGTTACGGGATCGAGCCCACGCTCGTCCCGGAAGGGCACTACTTCGTGCTCGGGGACAACACTATGAATTCTTATGACTCCCGCTACTGGGGGTTCGTCCCTAAAGAAGACTTCATCGGCGAACCCTTCTTCCGGGTATGGCCCTTCTCCCGGTTCGGCCCCATGAACGGCTACTTCGGGTCCTCCCGCTAAAGAGAAGTGTGGGGTTGACAGGAGGAGGCGTTTTTCCTAGGCTAGCGCAGATGTCATCACCCATGAAGGGGGGATCTGGATGAGGGGTAGGTTGCTAGCGTTGATAGCGGTAGGGACGGTGCTGGTTTCGGTGTGGGGGCTCACCCCAGGGATCGCCGGTGGCGGGGGGGGCGTGGTGTTGGACGTCGATCCCTCACATCCGGCCTATCCGGCGATCAAGTACCTGATCGACTCAGGGGTCATCTCCCTGGCCGATACCGGCGGGGAGTTCAAAGGGGACAGCCCGCTTTTGCGCTACGATGCCGCTCTTTGGCTGTACCGGGCCATGCAGCGGATGGGCCAGGCTCAAACCGGCGTGGACGTGACCGGGCTTACAAACCGTCTGAACTCCCTTGAGGCTCAGGTGCAAAATCTACAAGCGGATGTAGCGACTAACGCCAGCGCCGTAAGCAGTGTCAAGACGAGCGTGAGCTCCCTGTCCGCGGACGTTCAGGCATTGAAGACCCAAGCGCCCGCTGGCCTGGCCGGTCGGGTGCAGACGAACTTCCTCCTGGGGATCACCGGGGTGCTCCTCGGGGTGGCCGCCGTGGCCATGACCCTGTTCTGGGGGTCCTAACACGAGCAAGCCCTCCCGGAGGCGCCGGGCACAAGATCGTTTGACCTCGCGTGTTGGCCCGTTTCAGGGTGGGGTGGGCAGCCCTGGTGGGGGCGTTGGTCGTACCTGCTTTCGGGCTGCCCGAGCCGCTTTCTGGCCAGTGGGAGGGTGAGCTCGTCCTCCACGGGCAGCTTGAGCTCCACGAGGCAACCCTCACCTTGACGACCCCGCTTGGCCCCTGGACCCTGAAAAGCGAGTCCGAATTTGAACAAGGCCTATTTTCAAACCAGACGTTCGAGCTGCAAGGTTTTGCCTTTGACTACCGCCTGACCTGGGAGGGCAAGGCGGCCTTTTCCCCGAAAGAAAAGGTGCTCAAGCATCTGTATAGGACCACAGGTGGCGCGAGCTTCGACCAGCTTCTCTGGCAGGCCCCGGGTCCGCACTGGCGCTACGGCTGGCTCAAGGGCGAGTTTCCGCTTCCTTCCGGTGAGATTTGGGCCAAGGCTTACCACCGATGCAACTCTTCGTCCGATATCGACTACTTCATGTTCACGGACGTTTACCGGTGGGATGCGGAGGCGGGGTGTTGGCGGCTGCTTGGCGACCTTTCAGCCGGGGTGCGGGAGAGGGCGTTCATCGCGGGCAAGGTCAGGCTCACCGCCCTGGTGGACGGCTCCTGGCGGTCCCGGACGGAGTACAACCTGCGCGCCCTGCTCGTCCCCGGGGCAGGGTCCGAGCCGTTCGTCCTGGCCCCGGAGGCTGTGAGGTACCTTAACGCCAAGTACCCGGATGGCTGGTACCTAAGGGAGCCCATCGACCCAGAGCTGGTCAAGGTTTACGTATGGTACAGCCATTACGAGGAGTACACCCTGGGCTGGGAGTCGGAGCCCTGGCCCGGCCGTACGCTGGAGCTTGCGGCCGTCTTCTCCGGCCTAGGGGGAAAGGTAAGCTTCACTGAAGTTTCCGCCGAAGCGGAAGGGTGGTACCTGTGCGGCGGGGTGGGAGAGCTTGAGCTTTCGCTTGAGCCGGAGGATGGCCCTGTGCTTTCGGCCGCCCTGGAAGGGCTGCCTGGCCCCGCCGGGATCAAATTCGATCTTTCGCTTGACCTTTCCCCCTCACAGCTCGCCCTTTCCCTCACCCCCACCTGGTCCGGGCCCGGGGGGTGCGTGTCCTTACATGCCGGGCTGGCCGGGGAGGGAGGCGTATCCGAACTTTCCCTGTACGGGGTGGAGGCACAGGGACACCTTGTGGCCACGGACTGGGAGGCGCTGCTTGTATTCAGCCGGCCGCCCTATCCAAGGCCAAGCTGGTACACCGGGGCCAAGTTCAAGAAGATCGCAGCGATCGGGGAGTACGAGGACGGGCGGCTGGCCCTCATCCGCAAGGGCTACATCCCGAAGGGGAAGTACGAACTTAGCTTGTGCGCCTATCTTGGGCCCGCTTCCGGAAGCCTATTTTCCATAACCCGGGTTTTGGCCGCTTTAGAGTTCTCCTTAACTGGAGGGGCAAGCTGGGGGATCTCTTGGGAGAGCAGGGATCCTGAAAGCCCTGACCTGCCTGGCTCCCTCGCCCTGTCCTGGGAGCTTGATTTCTGAAGTGAGCCTCAAGGACCAGGGGGCGTAGCAGAAAGCTCGCGTCAACGCAGACCGGTGAGCCGTTCACCCCGTTCCTCCCTCAGCTCCCGGATGACCTCCTCGGGGGGCGGCGGGGAGGCAGCCTGTCCCCGCTTCAGCCGGTTGTATCCCTCCACGGAGACCGGCTTTTCCCCGCTCCACGACGATGGCCTCCTTGTCCTCCACGGCGCGGCGCATGAGCTCCCCGAACCATATCCGCGCCTCGGTGGGACTCACCCTACGGATCATCCCCTACCTCCTTCAATTAATTAAACACGAGGGTTGACCACCTGTCGTCGTGGCGGCGCCCTTGAAGCTGTCGCTTTAGCCCGCTAAACAGTCATTGGGCGTCAAGGAAGATGGCTCCTGGGAATTTGACCGGATTGTATCTGTGGAAACCAAGGCCGTAATTTTTGCCCAAGAGGTGGGACACCGCTTATCCTCCTATCTTCAGCACCCGCACGCCCCAGGGCCCAAGCGAAAGCTGGAATACCCCCTCCTGTA